>CAYQVA010000044.1:2994-10073 GCA_964420815.1 uncultured Anaerolineae bacterium | reverse complement strand
CCACGCCGCGCCTCCCGACGCCCCGCAAGCTGGTGCCGGCCGGCTCGGTGGGCATCGCCGGAGCACAAACCGGCATCTATCCCATCGCCACCCCAGGCGGATGGCGCCTCATCGGCAGGACCCCTTTGAAGCTCTTCGATCCTAACCACGACCCGCCGGTGCTCCTGGGGCCGGGCGACAAGGTGCGCTTCGTGCCCATCTCAGGGGAGGAGTTTGATCGCTTATCGCGTATCGCATAGCGCTTATCGCACCAGGTTAAGCAACATGCGATAGGCGATAGAGCGAAGCGGGCGATAGGCGATAAGCCAAAGCGGAGGAAATCATGGCCCTCGAGGTCTTGGAGGGAGGATTGCTCACCACCGTTCAAGACTTAGGACGACACGAATACGAGCGATTCGGCGTCCCAGTGGCGGGGGCGATGGACCCCTTCGCCCTCCAGGTGGCCAACATCCTGGTGGGCAATAACCCCGGCGAGGCCGCCCTGGAGATAACTCTCGTCGGCCCGACGCTCAGGGCGACCGATAGCTGTCTCATCGCAGTCGCTGGCGCCGATCTCTCTCCCCGCCTGAACGGCAAAGAGATGCCAATGTGGATGGCCGTCTTCGTCCGCAAGGGGTGGCTCATTGAGTTCGGCGGGCGGAAAACGGGTTGCCGCGCTTACCTCGCCGTGGCGGGGGGGATTGACGTGCCCCTCGTCATGGGCTCCAAATCAACCTACCTGAGGGGCGGTTTCGGCGGCTTCGAGGGTCGCGCCCTCAAAGAGGGCGATCTCATCCCCATAGGCCAGCCGGCCTTCCACCTCCCCAGCCTGGCGGGCAAGGAGTTCCCCACCGATAGCATCCCAAAATACAGCGATACGCCGGAGGTGCACGTCATTCTCGGCCCCCAGGACGATTACTTCACCGAGGAAGGCATAACAACCTTCCTTTCGAGCGAATACAAGGTTAGCCCCACCTCCGACCGGATGGGATATCGCCTCCAGGGACCTGAAATCGTCCATAAGGGGGCAACGGGCATCATCTCCGACGGCATCGCACTGGGCTCGGTGCAGGTCCCCGCCGATAGGCAACCCATCGTGATGATGGCCGACCGCCAGACGACGGGCGGATACCCCAAGATCGCCACCGTCATCAGCGCCGACATACCCCTGCTGGCCCAATGCGTGCCAGGTGCCAGCACAGTCACCTTCGAGGCGATAACCATCGAGGAGGCCCAGGCCCGCTATCGGGAGATGAGGGGAGCCATACATGCGTGGATTCGTAGCTCGTAAATTCGTGGATTCGTAAATCCTTACACTTGGGTCCAGCGACGCAGCTGCGAATCCCGAACCCAAGACCTCCGAGTTTACAGACGGGGAAGAGGAATTGAGGAAACGTGACCCTTTGTCAACAGAAGCCCAGCTCGGCGTGGGGCCGAAATACATAGCCCAACAGCACGCCAAGGCAAAGCTCACCGCCCGCGAGAGGCTCGATCTCCTGTTCGATGAGGGGAGCTTTCGCCAGCTGGACGCCCTCGTTGAGGGGGCGGGCGTGGTGACCGGCTACGGGAAGATCGAGGGCCGCCTAGTCTACGCCTTCGCCCAGGATTTCACCGCCCTCGGAGCCGCTTTTTCCCCGGCTCAGGCCGATAAGATCTGTAGGATCTTTGACCTGGCGTTGGAGGGAGGGGTGCCGGTCGTTGGACTCATTGACTCGGTGGGAATCCAGAAGGAAGCAGCGGGCCTGGTTGGATGCGCTGAGTTGCTCCATCGCCAGGTGCTCGCCTCGGGCGTCATCCCCCAGGTCTGGGCGGTGATGGGCCCCTGCCCCGGCGACCTCGCCCTGTCCCCCGCCTTGGCCGACTTCATCGTCATGGTAGAGGAGACGAGCCACATGCACATCCGGGCCCTCGGCCCGGAGATGGTGGCGAAGGTGAGCGCGGATTTGGAGGCCCTGGGCGGCGCCGCGACCCACAGCGCCATAAGCGGCGTGGCCCACTTCGTGGCCGGCAACGACGAAGAGGCCATTTCTCTGGTTCGCCGCCTCCTGAGTTACCTCCCCCAGAACAACGTGGAGGACCCGCCCTACCTGGAGCCGACGGATGACCCCTGGCGCATGGACAGCGAGTTGGACGCCATCGCACTGGAAGAACCCTGCGATGTGAAGGAAGTCATCAGGCGTGTCTTCGACCGGGACTCATTCCTCGAAGTGCACGAGCGCTTCGCTCAAGGCGCCGTCGTTGGCCTCGCCCGCTTGCATGGCCTGGCGGTGGGAGTGGCGGCGATAGGTTCGCTGGACATCAACGCAGCAGACAAGATCGCTCGCTTCGTGCGCACCTGCGATTGCTTTAACCTACCGCTCATCGCCTTCGTTGACTCCATCGGCTTCCCCATGGATATGGCACAGGAGCACGGGGGCATCATCAGGCACGGTGCGAAGCTGGTCTACGCCTGGTCTGAGGCAACGGTTCCCAAGGTGGCGGTCATCGTCCGCAGGGCTTATGGGGGCGCCTTCGTCGCCACATGCCCTCAAGCGGACATGGCTTTGGCGTGGCCCAAGGCGGAGGTAGCGCCGTCGGAGCCCGAGGAGGCGAGCGCCGATTTGAAGCTCCCCTCCTATAAGGCGGCGGCCAAGGGATACGTTGATGAAGTCATCGAGCCCCATCGAACCCGCCCCCGCCTGATCGCCGCCCTGGAGGCACTCAAGAACAAGCGGGCGCTCAACCCTCCCAAGAAACATGGGAATATGCCGATGTGAGTTGGGTGGACCGATACCTGTAGCTGTGTCAGCTATCATGCCAGCGGACAGGGCCGTCCGCCGCTACACCAAATCGGAATTGATCATTTGTGAGGAGAGCATTTGGGCAGCACGTTCTTGCAGGGGATTTACGTTACCGTAGTTGGGATGGGGCTCGTCTTCCTCTCCCTGGGCATCCTGCTTCTGGCCATGATCGCCCTGGAGAGGCTCTTCCGACCCAGGGAAACGAGGGTGGTCCCTCCCCCGGAGGAGACGGACAAGGCGGAGAGGGAGAGGGTGGCGGCCATAGCGATGGCCATCGCCGCAGCCATGGCCAAGAGGGAAAGCGTCCGGGTCGAGGAGGGGCTGGGGGCGGGCCTGAGGGAGAAGACCAGCCCCTGGGCCCTTCTTGGCCGAAGGGGATGGGCACAGTAAACTCCCTTAGCTGAGACTTCCGAAGTCTGGCAGGCTTCGGAAGTCTGGTCAGTTTAAGCGGGGCTTCGCTAACGATGAAGAAGTTCAAGGTGACTATCAATGGCAAGTCATATCTGGTAGAGGTAGGCGACCTCAATTCCTCGCCCATCTCCGTCCGCGTTGACGGCGAGTTGTTCAACGTTGAGGTAGAAAGCGGGGAGGCCGTAATCGCGGCTGCCCCTCCCGAAGTCGCCGCGAAGGAGGTCATCGCCCCTATGCCCGGCACCATCGTGAAGGTCAAGGTGGGGGTGGGCGATCGGGTGGAATACGGGCAGGAGCTCTGCACCCTGGAGGCGATGAAGATGGAGCACAAGATAAAGGCCTCCCGGGCCGGCGTCGTCGTGGCCGTGAACGTGACGGAGGGGCAGGAGGTCTCCTACGGCGAGGTGATGTTCGTACTGCGATGATCGAGGGACTGGCTGGCGGCATCCTGCATCTAAGCCCGGGCAACATCGTCATGATGGCGGTGGGGGGACTCCTCATCTACCTGGCCATCGCCAAGGAGTATGAGCCGACGCTCCTGTTGCCCATCGGCCTGGGGGCCATCCTGGCCAACCTCCCCCTCACGGGGATGACCGAGATCGGCGGGCTCTTCGACGTCCTATACCGGGCGGGCATTGAGAACGAGCTCTTCCCCCTGCTCATCTTCGTCGGCATCGGGGCGATGACCGACTTCGGGCCGCTGCTGGAGAACCCCTTCACCGTCCTCCTGGGGGCGGCGGGGCAGTTCGGCATCTTCGGGACGCTGCTGGTGGCCACGCTACTGGGCTTCGACATCAAGGAGGCGGGCTCCATCGGCATCATCGGCTCCGCCGACGGGCCCACCTCGATCTACGTCTCCGCTGCTTTAGCCCCTCACCTCCTGGCCCCCATCGCCGTGGCCGCCTATTCGTATATGTCGCTGGTGCCCATCATCCAGCCGCCCATCATGAGGCTCCTGACCACCAGGGCCGAGCGGCGGATAAAGATGCCCTACACATCCCGCCCCGTCTCCAAGACGACGCGCATCCTCTTCCCCATCGTCACCACCCTCCTCACGGGGCTCCTCGTGCCCATGGCCACCCCCCTCATCAGCATGTTGATGTTCGGCAACCTGATGCGGGAGTGCGGGGTGGTTGAGAGGCTCTCGCGGGCCGCTCAGAACGAGCTGACGAACCTGGTCACCATCCTCCTGGGCATCACCATCGGCTCGACGATGACCGCGGAGGGTTTCCTGAACCTCAGGACGATGATGATCATCGTCATGGGCCTTTTGGCCTTCGCCCTGGA
Source organism: uncultured Anaerolineae bacterium (assembly GCA_964420815.1). Lineage (GTDB taxonomy): Bacteria > Chloroflexota > Anaerolineae > CAYQVA01 > CAYQVA01 > CAYQVA01. The sequence continues at coordinate 5,616 of CAYQVA010000044.1, read as the reverse complement.
CACCGCCGCCGGCCTGCTCTTGGGCAAGCTGATGTGCGTCCTCTCCGGTGGAAAGATTAACCCGCTCATCGGCGGCTGTGGGATGTCGGCCTTCCCCATGTCGGCCAGGGTCGTCCAAAAGGTAGCCCACGACGAGGACTTCTCCAACTTCATCCTGATGCACGCCATGGGCTCCAACACAGCCGGCCAAATCGGCTCCGTCGTGGCTGGAGGGGCGGTGCTGGCTTTACTTAAGGGGTAAAAGAGGAGCGATTATGGGAGCGCCCTCGTTATCGGGAGTATACGCCCCCATCCCCACGCCCTTCGATGCTGAGGGGGCGGTGGCCCACGACAAGCTGGCTGAGAACATCGCCAGGTGGAGCGAAACGCCCCTGGCCGGCCTCCTCGTCCTGGGCTCCAATGGGGAATTCACCTACCTGAGCGATAAGGAGAAGGTCGAGGTGCTGAAAACTGCCCGCCAGGCCATCCCTAAAGATAAGCTGTTCATCGCTGGCACCGGCTGCGAGTCAACCAGGTCCACCCTGGAGCTGACGGAACAGGCTGCGGCTATCGGGGCTGACGCAGCCATCGTCATCACACCCAGCTATTACACCTCCAAAATGGACGCCCAGGCGATGCGGCGGCACTTCCTTGAGCTGGCCGAACGCTCCCCTTTGCCCATCATCCTCTACAACATGCCTGCCTGCACAGGCATTGACCTCTCGGCAGAAACGGTCGTGGAGTTGGCGCAGCACCCCAACATCGTGGGCATCAAGGATAGCTCAGGGAATGTGGTCAAATTAGGAGACATCATCAGGGCCGCGCCCCCCACCTTTAACGTCCTCGCCGGGTCGGCCAGCTTCCTCTATCCGGCCCTTGTTCTAGGCGCAGTGGGTGGGATCATGGCCCTGTCCAACATCGCACCGGAACAGTGCTATCGCATTTACCGTTATAGCCAGGAGGGGCGACACGAGGAGGCGCGGCAATTGCAGTTGAAGATGATTCCCCCCAACATCGCCGTGACGGTCCGCTTCGGCGTCCCCGGCCTGAAGCTGGCCCTGGATTGGCTCGGCTACTACGGTGGGCCAGTGCGTTCGCCCCTGGGCCCGCTGGACGAGGCCCAGCAGGCCACGTTACGAGCCATCCTGGTCGAAGGAGGGATCCTGCCAGCCTGAGTTAACGCCCCCCATCTAACTTTGCCAAGCGGAAAGCGAGGCGGTTCGAAGCCACTTGCTTTTTTTCGATTGTTGTTGTAAACTATATGTAGATTAGCGTGCGAGAGGTACTCCCTGGCATCACGAAGGAGTGGGAGGATGGTAGAGAGCGGTAGAGAGAGAGCTTTGGAAGCCACCCTTGCGCAGATCAGGAAGCGGTACGGCGAAGGGGCGATTATGAAGCTGGGCTCTGCCTCAGGGATGGATGTGGATGTGATCCCCACCGGTTCCCTGGCCCTCGACATGGCCTTAGGTGTCGGCGGCATACCACGGGGGCGCATTACGGAGATATTTGGACCGGAAGCATCGGGGAAGACAACCTTGGCGCAGCACATCATCGCCGAGGCCCAGCGGAGGGGAGGCGTAGCTGCCTTCATTGATGTGGAGCATGTCCTTGATCCCAGTTATGCCGCCAAGTGCGGTGTGGACGTTGATAACCTCTATATATCCCAACCTGACACTGGGGAGCAGGCCCTGGAGATCACCGAGGCTTTAGTGCGCAGCGGGGCGGTAGACGTGATCGTCATTGATTCAGTAGCGGCTCTTGTCCCTCGGGCCGAGATCGAGGGCGAGATGGGCGATGCCCACGTCGGCCTCCAGGCACGGCTGATGTCCCAGGCCCTGCGCAAACTGGCGGGGGCCATCAAGCGCTCCAACACGGCCGTCGTTTTCACCAACCAGTTGAGGATGAAGATCGGCGTCCTCTATGGCAACCCAGAGGTGACCCCCGGCGGTCGAGCGCTGAAGTTCTATGCCTCCGTCCGATTGGACTTGCGGCAGGTCCAGACCATTAAGGAGGGAGGGGAGGCCATCGGCAGCCGCATAAAGGTTAGGGTGAAGAAGAACAAGGTTGCCCCACCTTTTAGGAGCGCCGAATTCGACATCATGTACAACGAGGGCATCTCGAAAGAGGGGGACATCTTGGATGTGGGGACCCAGATGGGGATCATCGAAAAGAAAGGGGCTTATTACTCCTACGGCGATACCCGTTTGGGACATGGTAGGGAAAACGCCAAGGAGTTCCTGCGCCAGAACCCGGAGATATGTAACGAGATCGAGGATCGGATCCGGGAGGAGGCCGGTTTGCCGCCCCGGGTGCCCACGGAAGCCAGCGCTCCAGTTGAGGCGTGATCTCCTACGCCGACCATAATTAAAGAACTATAGAGATCCACAGCTATCGCAACCTACGGGTGGATTCCCATCCGTTGCTATATCCAGAACGCCACAAGGATGTGGCGACAATAGAACCTGGGGATAGACCTTAATGGGCTATCCAGGCTCAAAATCCCGGCGAGGGCGAGTGAGGAGGGCTTGCGTTTTCTCGCTTCCTTTTTAACACGCCTCGCTATAGATGGGGTGCTTGCATCCTTTCCTCAGCCGGCATGGATCACTTCAGCGATAGCTGTGGCAATAGGGCCACAGCTATTTT
>CAYQVA010000044.1:935-2894 GCA_964420815.1 uncultured Anaerolineae bacterium | reverse complement strand
TGGGAGGAAGGATCACAGCCCTGAAAGCGCAGAAAAGGGATAAGGAGCGGGTTAACGTTTACCTCGATGGAGAGTATGCCTTCAGCCTTAAGGCCATCGTCGCCGCTCGGCTGAGGGTGGGACGGAACCTCTCCGATGAGGAGATTGATGCCTTGCTGTGGGAGGATTCCTTCCAGAAAGCCTACGATCGAGCACTGGATTTCCTTTCCTACCGCCCTCGCAGTCAAGCCGAGGTGCGCCGTTACCTGCGGCGCAAGGAGGTGCACCCTCGGGTCAGCGAAGAGGTGATAAGGAGGCTGACCGCAGCCGGGCTACTGGACGATGTCTCCTTTGCCCGATACTGGGTTGAGAACCGGGAAAGCTTTAATCCCCGTTCCCCACGCATGTTACGCTATGAGTTGCGGCAGAAAGGGCTGGATTCGGAGACCATCTCACAGGCCTTAGAGGGGCTCGACGAGGAGAGGAGTGCCTATCGGGCCGCAGCCAAGCGGGCACGGAGATGGGCCCATCTAGACAGGGAGTCATTCCGTCAGAAGGCAGGCTCATTCTTGAAACGAAGAGGTTTCTCTTACCAGGTGATAGAGAGCGTGCTCGATCGGTTATGGGAGGAGCTGTCGAAGGGAAGAGACGTTAACAAAAACCCCCTCTGAGAGATATGATGGAGGGGCTTCCGTCATAGACCTGCGTTAGGTTGAGCCCTGCTTCGAAGGGAGGTTGTGGATATGAACGACCTGGTCACAACGATTGCCGGTTTTTTAGCGATAGGCATAGTCGCTTTCCTCCTTGGCTACTTGTTTCGAGGGTTTCTGACCGGGGCCAAATTGAGGTCAGCTGAGGCCAGGGCGGAGAGGCTGCTCGCCGAAGCGCAGACGAAGTGCAAGGAGATGATCCTGGAGGCTAAGGATGAGGCCCTCAGGATCCGCGATGAGGCCGAGGCGGAGAACAAGAGGAGGCGCATTGGCCTTCAGAAACAGGAAAGCCGTTTGCAGAGGCGAAGGGAATCCCTCGACCGCAAGTTCGACGCCCTTGAGAAGCGTGAGCGGAAGCTTGAGGCGAAGGAGAAGCAGCTAGATCTTATGCGGGAGGAGCTGGAGAGGTTACGTCAGCAGCGGATAGAGGGGTTGGAGAGGGTCTCCACCATGAGCCGAGAGGAGGCCAAGGAGCTCCTCCTGCAGGCCATAGAGGAGGAGGCACGCCAGGACGCCGCCCGCGTGATAAGGGAGGTGGAGCTCCAGGCTAAGGAGGAGGCCGATAGGAGGGCGCGGGAGATCATCACCCTGGCCATCCAGCGCTGCGCCTCCGATTATGTGGCGGAGACGACCGTCTCCACCGTGCCCCTGCCTAACGATGAGATGAAGGGGCGGATCATCGGCCGTGGGGGGCGCAACATCCGCGCCATGGAGAACATCATGGGCGTAGACCTGGTGGTTGACGATACCCCTGAGGCGGTGACCCTCTCCTGCTTCGACCCCGTGCGGCGAGAGGTGGCGCGGGTGGCCCTGACCAGGCTCATCCTGGACGGGCGGATCCACCCCGCACGCATCGAGAAGGTGGTGAAGGAGGTTCAAGAGGAGATCGAGACCCTCATCCGCGAGGAGGGGGAACGGGCCGCCTACGAAATCGGCGTCCATGGCCTGCACCCGGAATTGATAAAACTGCTGGGGAAGCTGAAGTATCGCACCAGCTACGGCCAGAATGTGCTGGCCCACTCGATTGAGACAGCCCGCCTGGCCGCAATGATGGCCGCCGAATTGGGAGCCGATGTGGAAGTCGCCAAGAAGGCGGGGCTATTGCACGACATCGGCAAGGCCGTTGACTATGAGGTTGACGGCCCCCACGCCCTGGTCGGCGCCGACATAGCCCGCCGCTACGGCGTATCCCCCGTAGTCGCTAATGCCATCGCCGCTCACCACGAGGAGGAGGAGCCCCAGAGCGTGGAGGCCATCCTCGTCGCGGCGG
>CAYQVA010000044.1:0-925 GCA_964420815.1 uncultured Anaerolineae bacterium | reverse complement strand
GGCGGCCGATGCCATATCCAGCGCCCGCCCCGGGGCACGACGGGAAACGCTGGAGAGCTACATCAAGCGCATCAAGGCCCTGGAGGAGATAGCCACCTCCTTTAAAGGTGTCAGCCAAGCCTACGCCATCCAAGCCGGTCGGGAGATAAGGATCATGGTCAAGCCGGAGGAGATAGACGATCTGGCTGCCATCAGGCTATCGAAGGACATCGCCAAGAAGGTCGAGGAGAGCCTGGAGTATCCGGGGCAGATCAAGGTCACGGTGATCCGGGAGACCCGTGCCGTGGATTACGCAAAATATAAGGGAGCAGGGAGGTAAAGCCCTGCTCCCTCCCTATAACCCTGGCCTCTCCGCTTGAGGCTCGATGCGTCGCAACTTGTCGAGGCTCTCCAGGCGGTCAACGAAGAGGATGCCATCCAGGTGGTCAATCTCATGCTGCAGGGCCCTGGCCAGCAGCCCCTTGGCTTTGATCCGCACCTCCTTCCACTTTCGGTTACGCCCCTTGACTGTGACGGTGGCGGCGCGTTTCACCTCGCCGATGTAGCCGGGCACCGACAGACATCCTTCAATCGCCTCCTCCTCGCCCTTCGCCTTGACGATCTCGGGATTGCAGAGGACGATCGGCTTCCCGCTCAGAGGCTCCTCTTTGTCCTTCGGCAGCTCGATGACGATGACCCGCAGGGGCACGCCGACCTGGGGCGCCGCCAGCCCTAGCCCTTGCACTGCGCGCATGGTCTCGATCATGTCGTCAATGAGGGCTTGAAGCGATTCATCAATGCGCTTCACCCTCTTCGCTTTTCGACGCAATCGGGGATCATCTGCGAGAAGGATTTTGCGAAAGGCCATAAAACCTCCCCTTCAGCTAGTTACTGCTGACGGAATTCTGCACCTTTCCCAATTTGTGCTTACTCTCATATTTTCGGA
>CAYQVA010000043.1:0-10116 GCA_964420815.1 uncultured Anaerolineae bacterium | reverse complement strand
GCTGGGAGGAATTTCTGACTCATAGACTTTATCAACACCATATGGAGTGACTACCAAATTTTGAGGGGTGTGCATAAATCGGCGGGAAGCCTAAGCGAGAATTCAAAAGCTGCCCTAGGACCGGAAGGCGAGTGCAGCACAAGCGGTTACCTGACGAACGGTCGGAACACGTCTTAACCGAGCTCATAAGTAAGCGCTTGCGACCTGCAAGCACTCACCTGACAAGCGCCCAAAAGGCACTTTAACTGATTAAGCAATAAGTGAGCGCTTGCGACCCGACGCACCCTAACGAACCCGCTCGCTCATGCTGCTGGTGACCTCCAATCCATTGCGAGCGAGTTCGTCACCGCTCGCGGAGGCGCCTTCATGCCCTCTGAAGAAGAGAAATGGCGAGCGGATACGCCACCTGACAAACATTCTCTCCCTTAAAGGAGAGGGTTTGTCACTGCACTCCTTCCCCAAAGAGCATTAGGGATTATGCACACCCCTCAAGTTATTCTTCGAATATTCTTTTCAAATGTCTTGCAGAATTTGTCACATTTCCAGGTCTTTTTGGTTAGGTCTACCTCCTTGCTCATTAATATGCTCTATTTACAGTGGGCGGTATTGGACTCGAACCAATGACCTCCACGATGTCAACGTGGCGCTCTAACCAACTGAGCTAACCGCCCAATTCGTTTGTTTGCATTATATCATAAAAAATGAAACAATGCAAGTCCAATGTCGAGAAACGTCCATTGATCGTGCCGAGCGTGCAAGAGCCGCTGCTGGTTAACTGTGGTTTCCTCTTTATCGTTTGATAGCATCCAGAAAACCTGACATTCTTTATCTTGGAACATCGGTAGGGCCCTTATTCCACAAAAATCATTAAGAAGTTACGCTCATATTGGAATAGCGTGCATCGTCACCTCGCCTGGACGCGATGAACTTTACCCCCCTCCCCCTGACACATCTGCTCGCTTGCCCCTTTTCCTCTGAGAATTCTATACCTTCTTGCGAGCAGATGCGTTACCTGCTCCTCGCCCCCAGGCTGGGAGCGAGGGGGAATAGAGGAAAGGGGTTGTGTGGCCGCCGATGGCGGCCACACAACCCCCAGTTCAGCGCACCGCGGGTGTCGGTTGTGCACTGTATTCGAATATGAGCGAAAAGTTAAACTTATACCACACAATCAAAAGATCGCAAGCTCATTTGGAAGGAAAGGGAATCTATGATAAAATAACTTCGAGTGAGCAGTTCAGAGGGAGGGCCGAATGTGGCAAGTTGTGGGACACGATTGGGCGGTTGAGTTATTGAAACGCAGTCTCGAGAACGGGCGGGTGAGCCACGCCTACCTCCTGACCGGCCCAGCGCAGATAGGCAAGACTACCTTGGCCCTGAACTTCGCCCAGGCCCTCAATTGCCTCAGCGAAGATCGGCCCTGCGGCGAGTGCTTATCCTGCCGCAAGATCGCGCGCCACATCCACCCCGATGTCCGCATCATTGAGGGGAAGGATGGGACGATCGGCATTGACCAGATACGGGCCATGCAACGCGAGGTAGCCCTCTCTCCCTACGAGGGACGCTGGAGGGTCTACATCATCCGGGAGATGGAACGGGCCACCACCGAGGCGGCCAACTGCCTGCTCAAGACCCTGGAGGAACCACCATCCCAGGTGATCCTGCTGCTGACGGCCCGCGATGCCGATGCTTTGCCGCCCACAATCGTCTCCCGTTGCCAAGTGCTAAGCCTGCGCCCCCTGCCCACGGAGCTGATCCAGGAGGCGCTCCAGCAGCGCTGGAAAGTGGATGAGGAGAGGGCCAGGCTCCTGGCCAGGCTCTCCGGAGGAAGGATCGGATGGGCGGTAGAGGCCAACCGGGATGAGGCGATCCTGAAGATGAGAGAGGAGCGGCTGCGTGAGATGCTTGCCCTGATGGGGAAAGGACGGGCCGGCCGCCTGGATTACGCCTACCAGCTCAGCCGCCAAGCCGATACCGTGCCGGAGGTGCTCGACCTGTGGCTAGGCTGGTGGCGGGACCTATTCCTGGTCAAAGGGGGATGTCCAGAAGCGGTGACCAACATTGACCAGCAGGCAGCCCTCCAGGAAATGGCAAAGAAGTATAGCCTCAGGCAGGTGCAAGGCTTCATCAGGGCCCTTCAGGACACGGCCCGACAACTGGAACAACATGTTAACCCTCGGCTGGCTTTGGAGGTATTGATGTTAAGCTTGCCGAAGAGAAGCTAGAGGTGTAAGATGCCCAAGGTTGTAGGAGTCCGCTTCAGGCGAGCGGGGAAGATCTATTACTTCGACCCTGCGGGCTTCGAGGACCTGAAGGTCGGCGATCATGTGATTGTGGAGACGGCGGCGGGGAAGGAGATGGGGGAGGTGGTCATCGCCCCTAAGGAGGTTCCAGAGGGGGGTGTAGTTAGCCAGCTCAAGCCCATCCAGCGCAGGGCTGAGCTATGGGACCTGCTGCAGAGGGAGGAATTCCGCCGTCGGGAGGGGGAAGCCCTGCAAAAGTGCAGGGAGAAGGTCGTCAAGTATGGCCTGCCGATGAAGGTGGTGAAGGCTGAATATAACTTCGATGGCAGCCGGCTGGTATTCTTCTTCACGGCGGAGCAGCGGATTGACTTCCGCGAGCTGGTGCGGGACCTGGCTAGGACCTTCAAGACCAGGGTCGAGCTGCATCAGGTTGGCGTGCGCGATGAGGCCAAGCTGATAGGCGGCCTCGGCCGCTGTGGACGACCCCTCTGCTGCGCCACTTTCCTTACCGAATTCACCCCCATCTCTATCAAGATGGCCAAGGAACAGGACCTGTCCCTGAATCCGGCGGAGATCTCCGGGCTGTGTGGGCGTCTGCTTTGTTGCCTCAGCTACGAGGAGGAGTATTACCACGCTGTCAAGGAGAGATTGCCTAAGAAGGGGGAGGAGGTCGTCACCCCCTATGGCCCGGGGCGCGTCATCGGGGTCAACGTCCTCAAGGAGACGGTGAGCGTGGAGTTGGAGAGCGAGGTTTCGGTGGAGGTCCCCGCCAGCTCCCTCAGCCGCTCCACAGATTCCAGTGGCACCCAGACACCACCTAATTCGGCAGCGGGGAATACGGATTGACCATGGAAGTCGCTTCCGCCCGTGGGGATTAGGCCGTATTTCTGGGCCAGGGCGGCCAGATCGCGCATCTGCTCCTCTGAGTAGCCGGTGTAATAGGCTTCAAGGCCGACCAGCCCTTCCTTTATCAAGCGGGGGAGGAGGTCGAGGACGTTGACGGGGTGGGCCAGGACGGGCAAGCCCCCAGCCTCCCTGATCAGGCGCGTCGCCTCCTCAGGGGTGAGCCTGTAGCGTTCCACATAGGCTGGCCCATTGCGCCCGATGTAGTTGGCGAAGGCCTCCTCAGTCGAGACGACATAACCCTTCTTCACCATCGCCTGGGCGATGTGAGGCCGCCCGATGGAGCCATTGCCCGCTAATCTGACGACCTCTTCCCACTCTAGCGGCATCCCCAAGCCTGCCAGCTTGGCGATTATCCCTTTGGCGCGCTCCCGACGGGAGCGACGCAGGAGGCGCAACTCCCGTTGTAGGCGTGGATGGCGGTAGTTGATATAGTAGCCCAACAGGTGGGCCTCTCTCTTGGGGAGGTCGGTGCTGATCTCAACCCCGGGTATGACCTCTAGCCCGGTGCCCTTGGCCGCCGCCAGTGCCGGCTCGACCCCCTCCGTTGACTCATGATCAGTGATGGAGATTACCAGAAGCCCCCGCTCTAGGGCCATCTTCACCAACTCAGCGGGGGTGTACTGGCCATCGGACGCGGTGCTGTGCAGATGGAGGTCAACTTTACTGATCATCGCGGCTCCACGATTAACCTAATCGCTGTCCGCTCTTGATCATCAATCGTCACCTCGGTGAAGGTGGGGATGCAGATTATGTCCAAGCCATCGAGGGCCAGATACCCCCGGGCGATGGCTATGGCCTTGACAGCTTGGTTCACTGCCCCCGCGCCTATGGCTTGCACCTCAGCCCGTTTGCTCTCCCTAATCGTTCCAGCGATCGCACCTGCCACCGCTGTAGTCCTGGATGTGGCTGCTACTTTCAGAACTGCCATGTTCATTGCCTCCTTCATCGCTCGCGTTAACGCGTGTTTCCATGCTCGGCCTTCACCGCATATCAGTATTTTACCCCAAAATGAGTCGGTTGTCAAAGGCTGACAATAGAATCAATTTCAGTACATCACAATTTAAGCTCAAAAGGGGCGTCCTCGCCCCGTTTCGGCGGCGGGGACGCCGCCTCTGAGCAATATATTGTGATCTACTGAATTTGCGTTTAACGGAAGGATGTATGATCATGAGGCTGCTATTCGACGCTGCCCGCGAACTGGGATTGACGCTAGGGGCCGAACACCTGAGGGCCTTTCAGGCCTACTACGAGGAGCTGATTGCCTGGAATAAGAGAGTTAACCTGACTGCCATCACCGGCTACGAAGAGGTGCAGATCAAGCACTTCCTCGATTCCCTCTCTTGCCTGCTAGCGATAGATAAGCTGCCATGGTCTATAAGCCATATGCCATCTGCCAAGGTCATTGATGTAGGCACTGGGGCAGGGTTCCCCGGGCTGCCCATCAAGATCCTCCGCCCAGAAGTGAGATTGACCCTTTTGGAGTCTGTGGGAAAGAAGACGGATTTCCTTAAACACATCGTCGAACGCTTAGGGCTGGAGGGTGTGGAGGTCGTAAAGGGGCGAGCCGAGGAATTCGGAAGGAAACCGGCGTATCGAGAGCGATACGATATAGCATTGGCTCGAGCCTTGGCTGACCTGCCGGTCCTGGTGGAATACGCCTTGCCCTTCTGCCGTGTTGGGGGCGTCTTTATAGCCCAGAAGGGGGCGGAGGTTGAGGAGGAGATAGAGGCTGCGCGGGGGGCGATGTCCATACTGGGGGGACGCCTGTGGCAGGTGATGAGGGTGCAGTTACCGACCCTGGACAGGCCGCGCCACCTGATCGTCATGGAAAAGGTAGCTCCCACCCCCGCTAAATACCCCAGACGACCCGGCATCCCCACTAAACGCCCCCTTAAATCCCAATTGGTCATTGGTCATTAGTCATTGGTCATTGATTCGATCTTCCCTTCTTGAACCCTCAGGAGCCTTACCCTGGCCAGGAAGTGTGGGGAGAAGCGGTCCAGGTCTGTGGTGGTGATGATGGCCTGCTGCTCTTCGCCGATGGCGGCCATTAAGTGCTGGCGACGGTCGCGGTCCAGCTCCGACATCACGTCGTCGAGGAGCAGGATGGGCTGCTCGCCCGTCCGGCTACGCATGAGACCCATCTCAGCTAACCTCAGGGAGAGGGCTATGGTTCGCCTCTGCCCCCGCGAGGCATAGACGTTCATGTCCACATCGTCTGCGAAGAAGCGGACGTCGTCGCGATGGGGGCCAAGCAGCGACAGGCCCCGCTGTATCTCCTTTGCCCTCACCTGGGAGAGCTGCTCCGCAAAGGCCTCTTCGATCCGCTGCTCGGTTGTGAATTTAATGCTCGGTTGATATACCAAGTTGAGCCTCTCTTTTCCCCCAGTCAGACGGAGGTGGGTCTCATGAATCAGTTCGTTAAGCTCGGTCAGGGTTTCCTGGCGCTGAGCGATGATATAGGTCCCCTCCTCGATGAGGCCCTCGTCCCAGAAAGCCAACTGATCGGGGTCGCCATGCCTCTCTTGTAGCTGACGCAATAGGTAATTGCGCTGCCTTAAGATGCGATTGTATCGGTTCAGGGCGCGGCAGTAGCGGGGGTCAATCTGACAAATTGTGGCGTTCAAGTAGTGGCGGCGCAGTTGGGGAGGGCCACTGATGAGCTCCAGGTCCTGGGGGGAGAAGATGACCACATTGACCAGCCCTATTAAATCCAGGGCGCGGCGCTCCACGCCATCTACTTTGATCCTCTTGCGCAGCCTGCCAGCCTCAGGCTTGGGCGTCTTGATGAGGGTGATCTCTACGCGGTGGGGAGCGTCTCCTCGCTGGATGTCGGCCACCACGCGGGCGAAGGGCATCTCATCGCGCTGGGCCGACCAATTGATCAATTGGCTGTCCATTCGGGCGTGGAGGGGGCGCGTCGTCGCTAAGAAGTAGATGGCCTCCAGGAGATTGGTCTTGCCTTGGGCGTTGTCGCCCTGGATAAGGGTGAGGCGCGGGGGGAGGTCCAGCTCCAGGCGGATGTAGTTTCTAAAATTGGTTAGCGACAGATGCTTTATGTGCATATCCTCTAATTCGCAGGCTTAAAGGGCGAGCCTCTTGCGCGCCCGCTCTAAATCCTCTGGGGTGTTGATGTTGAAGAAAGAGAGGTGCTCGGGGTCGAAGCGCTCGACGTAGCGGACCCACGCCTCAGGGAAGAAGTGGATGATTTTGAAGTCCCCCCGCTCGATGAGCCTTTCGATGGGCTTGAGGCAGTTCTTGGAGTAGAGGGCGTGCAGCGGTTCCAGCTTCTCCCCCAGGCGAGGGATGATCACGTCGTGGCCCGGTGCCATCCCCACCATGTATCGGAGCAAGCCCAGGTTCAGGAAGGGCATGTCACAAGTCACTACCGGGCTGTGGGGGTTGGATGCCGCCGCGAGTCCGGCATGGATACCCCCAGGGGGCCGCAGCCGGGATAGGTGTCAGGCACCACCCGAGCGTCCAGGAGGTAAGGAAAAGGGCCACCGGCGACGATGACCTCGTCGCTCAGGATGGCCATTTTTTGACGGCCGCCTCCAGCAGCGTCTCGTCATCGAGGCCCGGCCGATGGCTCAGCCCGCCAGCCAAGAGGATCGCCGTTATCCTCACTTTATTCCTAACACGACAATGTTGGATCCCTAGCTTGATTTGACATAACTAAGAGGCGTTAGAGAACGCCTACTCCTTGAGGTGAGCTGACATGCAGCGATGTCAAGCTATGCTCCCTCCAATATCCTCAGGATCCGTTCCACGGCCAGATCGGCGTGCCTCCTCGTCTCAGGAGAGAGCTCTGTACCGAAGTTGAAATCGTACCCCCTGATGGAGATGGCGAGAGCCTGGGGCTCGCTGCCGTGGAGGGCCTTGGCCAGGGCCAGGACCATCTCCGGTTTAAAGTAGTGGGAGGTCGGTGTCGGCCTGTAATCTGGCTGCAAGCGCGCTACCTTAAGGTCTTCGGGGTAAGCACCTGTGTGGGCATCAACGAAGATGACCAAATCGTAGCCGGCAACCGTCTCCGCCAGCTCCGGGATGAGCTGCTGCAGGCAGAGGGTATCAACATCCTGCCCCAGCTTGTCGAACCCCTCCTCTTCAGCGCCTAAGGGAATCTGGCCTAAACGCTGACGCAGGGCATTGACCACATAGTGGCCCACGCCGTCATCGCGGCGGCTGGGGTTTCCATAGCCGATGACGAGAGCTCTGGGCACAGCCGATTCCTCCTGCAGATTGGGGATTGCAAATTGCAATCCATAATCTGCAATCCGCTTACCTGCTCAGCCGCCTCAGCACGTTGCCCTGATGGTCGTAGATAGTGACCTCCAAGGGCATCTGCCCAGGGAAGGAGTGGGTGGCACAGGCGAGACAGGGGTCGTAGGCCCGGAAGGCCATCTCGATCATGTTCAGGAGCCCGTCCGAGACCTTTCCTCCCTTGATCAGCCCCTTGGCGGCCTTCTCTATGCTCATGGCGATGGGGGCGGCGTTCTGGTTCGTGGCCACGATGAGGTTCACCTCGGTGAGGATCCCCCTCTCATCTGTCTTGTAGTGGTGGAAGAGGGTTCCACGAGGCGCCTCGACCACTCCCACCCCTTCCTCCGGGGTCTCGGTGGGGATGTTGCGGATGTGGTCACTGGTGATCTCCGGGTCCTCGAGGAGCTCGACCATCCGCTCCGCCGCGTAGAGGCACTCGATGAGCCGTGCCCAATGGAAGGCCAGTGTGGAGTGAACCGGCTTCCCCCCCAGGACCTCATACATCCGCTCGTAGGCCTCCTGGGCCAGCGGGGTGGCCATTCCGTCCGCGGCATTGAGCCTGGCCAGGGGCGCCACCCTGTAGACGCCGCTATCAGCCCCATCCACGAAGCCCTTCCAGCCCACATCCTTCAGGTAAGGGAAGGAGACGAATGACCAGGGCTCGATGTGCTCGGCGATGTGGTCAGCATACTCCCTGGCGTCGAACTTGGCAACCTCCTTGCCCTCCGGGTCCACCACCCGCACCTTCCCCTCGTAGAAGTTGACCTTGTTGTTTTCGTCCACCAGGCCCATGTAATAGGTCCGGTGGCTGTAGGTGTCGGAAAGGATGAGGTCTACGTATTCCTTGTTCTTCAGGACCACGTCGTCGAAGAGCTGGAGGGCGAACTGGGCGAACTCCACCGCGAACTTGGCGGTCTCCATGAACTTCTCCCTCTCCTCCTCGCTCATCCCCCTGGAGACGCCCCCTGGCAGCCCGAAGACGGGGTGGACCACCTTCCCTCCAAGGGTCTGTATTATCTCGCGGCACTCCTTGCGCACCCTGATGATCTGGCCGGCTATCTCCAACCCCACCTTGGCCATGACGCCCAGGATGTTCCGCTGGGCTGCTGGGGCTTGGGGCCCGACGACGAAGTCCGGCGCGCCGAGGAAGAAGAAGTGGATGTAGTGGTCCTCGATCATGAAGGCGCCGTAGACGAGCTCGCGGAGCAGCTTCGCTGTCCGTGGCGGCTCAACCTTCCATAGGTCGTCCACCGCCTTGGTGGAGGCCGTATGGTGGGCGGTGGGGCAGACACCGCATATCCTTGTGGTTATCCTGGGCATCTCCTCTGCCGGCCGGCCCTCGCAGAACTTCTCGAAGCCCCGCAGTTCAGGGACCTGCCAGAAGGCCCGCTCCACGTCCCCGGCCTCATTCAGGAATATCTCGATCTTGCCGTGGCCCTCCAGCCTGGTGATGGGGTCAATGGTTATCCTCTGGGCCATTGATCAACCTCCTATTCTCCTCCGCCTCAGAAGGGAGCTGGGCAGACTAAATCTGTAGAAGGTTCCGAGCGGATCGGCGATGGTGTTGATGATCCTCTCGATCTCCTCCTCGTCGGTGGAATCAATGATGGAGGCGATAGCCGAGAGGATCTTCGCGCCCTGGTCAACCACCCCTTCCAGGGGGCCGAAGCAGCCCCGGCAGGGCATGTTCGCCCTGATGCAGCGTTCCCCGCAGCCCGAGCGGGTCACCGGCCCCAGGCAGATGTAGCCCTGGGAGAGGAAGCACTCCTCCGGGTCGGGCGTGCTGGTAGCCACGCGCTTGAACTCCTTTATGGAGAGCACCTCCGGCTTCGTCTCCTTGCGCGGGCAGGTATCGCATAGTGCCTTGTTGGGAGCCAGGACGGCCCCTTTCTCCGGGAGCTTTCCCTCCAGAATTGCCATGATGGCATCCCAGACCAGGTTCGGCGGGGGCGGACAGCCGGGCAGGTAGTAGTCCACGTCAATGGTCTGGTCCAGGGTCTTGACGGTGTCGTAGAAGCTCGGCAGTTCAAGTTCATATCCGTCCACCTCTGCGGTTGTCCTGGGGAAGACCTTTTCAGGGTTTTCCACCGTGGGGACGGTCGCATACTTCCGCTGGAAGATCAGCTCCCGATCGGCCACGTTTGCCAGGCCGGGGATGCCACCGAGATAGGAACAGGAGCCGAAGGCGACGATGAGCTCTGATTTCCGCCGCAGGAGCTTCACCCACTCCTCCTGCTCGGAGAGCCTCACGGCGCCGTTGATGAAGCTCACCGCGATCTCCCCATCGGCCATGGCCTCGATGTCCTTGCGCTTGAAGTCCAAGGCAATGGGCCAGAGCACGATGTCCACCGCGTCAACGACCTTGAGGATGTCCTCATTCAGGTCAACTACCGTCTCCTCGCACCCCCCGCAACTGGCGCACCAATAAAAGGCTACCTTCGGTTTAGCCATTGGATACCTCCTTCCTTCCTCCTCCGTTCCAGTTTAATGGCCCTAATCGTCTTAATATCTCCGTCATCTCCTTGATCACCTGAGCGAATTTGACGCCCTCCGAGGCGGATATCCACTCCAGGCGCACCCTTTCCTTCTCGATGCCGAATTGCTCTAGGGCCCTCAGTAGCAAGGAGTAGCGCCGCATGGCCTTGATGTTCCCGCCATCGTCGTCTTAGGGCGGTCGTAGGGAATATCCTCGATGATGGTGAAACGGGGG
>CAYQVA010000042.1:0-10203 GCA_964420815.1 uncultured Anaerolineae bacterium | reverse complement strand
CAGGGGACCTCCCCAGGAGAGTCGCTCCCCCTAACTCCGTATAGCAGGTCTTTCAATAGAGCTTCGATCTTTTTGCCCTTAACTCCGTTCTAAAAGTTCAGTGATAGCTTTAGATAGTTCATGGCATTCCTCAAGGCTACGAAGGTCGCTCTCTAACCGCCATTTGACACGGGGATCCCATCTCATACTGGGCAATGCGCTTAAGACTTCATCCTTGTCAACGTTGAGGAATTCAGCAAGGTTAGTGGCCATTATGCCGACTCTTAGTTGACCTGGTTTAGAGCGACGGAGGAGAATTTGGAAAGCCTTTCGCCTTAAAGGTGGTCCATCAGGGCGAGGAATTCGAACCTCATAATCGATACCATCCACGCCAGGCATTCTAGTCAGCGCTGGTAATTGGTCTAGGGCCTTGAAAGAAATCAACAATTCTTCTAGACCCAGCTCAGCTATTACATTACGAACCTCATCCTCTGACATAGGCAGTCTTCTTCCACGCCTTGCAGCGCTTCGTGCCCTGGTTTCCTCCTCAGAAACAAGTAAAGATCGCACCAAGATGTTCTGACCATCAGGGAGAACAAAGAATGAAAGGGTAACAACATTGATAGGAATTTCACGCTCTGAAAGCCAATTGACCATTCGCTCCAGGGTAGAATCAGTTCTACAACCCACCAGTAGCACCCTTTGATCCGAATTGATTCCCCCAGTATCCTCTAGAGCCTTCCCAAAACGTTTTTCGAAAGCATCGTGAATAGACTGTTCTGATTTCGATAGATACTCGTTAGCGATGGCAATGACCTTCTCCGGCATCCATTCAGCGACCATGGAGGCATAATCTAAAGCCTGGGCCAGCACAAGCCGCGGAAGTTGGTCGCGCTTTAGTTCAATAACGACGAGTTGACCCTCGTCATCAATAGCGAGGAGATCAATGTTCTCAACTTGTCGCCCAATGATGAGAAGGGATGGATCAACAAGCTCAACACGTTCTTCAATCCAATCCTCAAGATGCTCTTCAAGATCAGGAACGCCAAGTTTTGCCTCACGAGGTGGGGTATCTTGACTTACTAACCAACATTTGATTGAAGTTCCCATAGAAGCCCTCCCTATTAGAAGAATAGTCCGCTACTATCTGCCTGTTATCTCGCACAGCGGAAGCCGACATCATCGTTCGCCAAATCCACAGAGCTGGCGCTCCGAGATGAGGTCCGCACCAATTCCTTGTCGCTGAACCATCCCCCTCCCCTTATCACCCGATACTTCTCACCAAAATAGGGGGAGGTGAAGTCGCTCCCCGGATAGGCCTTATACCAATCGGCCACCCATTCGGCAACGTTCCCCGCCATGTCCATCACCCCATAGGGGCTTGCCCCATCAGGGAAGCTCCCCACAATGGTCGTCCCCCTGTATCCTCCCTCCTTAGTGTTGGCCTTTGCTGGGTCCCACTCGTCCCCCCAGGGGTAGATGCGCCCATCCGTCCCCCTAGCTGCCTTCTCCCATTCGGCCTCCGTGGGAAGGCGCTTCCCCGCCCACTCACAATAGGCCACAGCATCGTTCCAGCTCACCTTGACCACCGGGTGCTTGGGCTTTCCCTCGGCGTAGGTCCGCCAGGTCATGCTATCTCCCGCCTTCTCTGCATCGGTCACATAGCCCGTCTCCTCGACGAACCTGGCGAACTCCTCGTTGGTCACCTCGAACTTGTCAATCTCGAAGGCCTCTACGAAGACCTTGTGGGGTGGTCTCTCGTCTTCGAAGTCGCTGCCCATGATGAACTCGCCAGCGGGGATGGCGACCATGGGCACCATTTCCTCCGACGGTGGCCCCGCGGCCTTCTCTACGTGAACTAGGGTGAAGGTTGGCGTCGGTGGCAGTGGCACCGGCGTGGGTGTTGGCGTCGGCGGAATGTGCGTGGGCGTAGGTGTTGGAGGCACAGGCGTGGGTGTGGGGGTCGGCGGTGGCATGAGTGTGAGGGTTGGTGACGGTGGTGCAGGCGTGGGCAATATCTCGACAGCCATAGCCGTAGGCGTTGGGGCTGGGGTAGGCTGGGCAGGGGCCTTGCAAGCGGCGAGCAGGGCCAAAAGCATAAAGGATAGGGCCCATAACCTCTTCCTCATTCAGGATCTCCTCTCGCTTTGGAATCCACAGGACTCCCTTATGATCAGCTCCGTCTCCAAGAGCACCCCGTTCCCCTCTAGATCCTCTCCTTCGATCATCTTGAACAGCATGTCCATGGCGTGCCTTCCCAGCTCGTAGGCGGGCAGGCGCACGGTGGTCAGGGGTGGATCAACGTAGTTGGCCAGGCGCACATCATCGAAGCCCACCAGGGCGATGTCCTGGGGGATCCGCAGCCCCCGCGCCTTGATGGCCTCCATAGCCCCGAAGGCCACCAGGTCGCTGGCCACGAAGACGGCTGTAAGGGGCTCGGTCAGCTCCAGGAGCTGCTCCATGGCCCTGTAGCCGCCTTCCTCTCGGAAATCCCCGTAGCGGACCAGCCGTTCATCGTAGCCGATGCCGTTCTCTTCCAGGGCCAACTGGTAGCCCCGTAACCGGTCCTGGCTGGCGGTGTAGGCGAGGGGGGCGTTGGTGATCATCCCGATACGTCGGTGCCCTAGCCTAATGAGGTGCTCGGTGGCCATCTTGGCCGCCCCTACGTTGTCCACATCTACGAAGCTGATCCCCGAGCCCTTCAGCTGGCCCAGGAGCACCACAGGGAACCCCTCTTCCTTCAATTTGGGGAGTTGGTGGTCGTCGGAGCGGGGGCCTGATAGGATAATGCCGTCAATGCGCTTCTCCCTCACCAGGCCGATATAGGCATCCGGTGCAGCGACGTCCTCGACCGATTGCAGGAGGATGCGGAAATCGCGCTGTTGGGCTACCTCCCCGACGCCGCGAAGCACCTCCGGCAGGAAGGCATCAGCGAAGATGCGGTCGGGGCTCTGGCAGAGGACGAAGCCGATGGTCCTTGTCTTCCGGCTGGCCAGGGATCGCGCTGCGGCGTTGGGGTAATAATTGAGTTCCCGTGCCGCCTTAAGAACCCGCTGCCGTGTCTCCTCGCTGATCCTTGCCCCCTTCACCCGGTTAAGGACGAGGGAGACCGTCGTGCGCGAGACACCGGCTCGCTCTGCTACATCACGGCTCGTAACTCTACTGGCCTTCTTCAACTTGCTAACCCGTTTTACTGACACGTGTTATCAACAGTATACCCCATTTTATCATGTTTGTCAAGGGCAGTGGAAAGAAATGGCTTTTTGCGGTATAATGTTATTATCAAACCATCAGGGTAGGAGGAGGGCTATGATCGAAGGGGTCAAGGTCAGGAAGCTGCGGGTCATCCCCGACGAGCGCGGCTATCTGATGGAGATGCTGCGCTCCGATTGGGAGGAGTTCGAGAAATTCGGGCAGGTCTACGTCACAGCCGTCTACCCTGGCGTCGTCAAAGGGTGGCACTACCACAAGCTCCAAACCGACCACTTCATCTGCGTCAAGGGGATGGCCAAAGTAGTCCTCTACGACCAGCGAGAGGGTTCGCCTACTTACGGCGAACTCAACGAGTTCTTCATGGGCGAGCTGAATCCCATCCTGCTCAAGATCCCGCCCGGGGTGCTACACGGCTTCAAGGGCATCAGTCAGGAGATGACCCTCATCGTCAACGTGCCCACGGAGCTCTACAACTACGAGGAGCCAGACGAGTATCGCCTGCCCCCCCACACCGACCAGATCCCCTATGACTGGGCACGCAAGGATGGGTGAAAAGTCGAGGAATAAGGAAAGCATCGCTGACATCCCTAAGCTGGTGGAAGCGCTGCCTCCGGGCGAAAGGGCCCTCTTCCAGCGCATCTTCCGCACCAGCACGACCATAGGGAGGGTCATCCCCCCGCCGTCCATGCACCCCTGGATAGAGGGCCACTTCGGTTCGGTTGAGGCGGTGCTGAGGCAGCGAATTGTCAAGGTGACGAACCTAATCACCATGGAGGGCGCCCTCTTTAACGAACTGAGGGCCAGGCGGCCGATGGAGGCCAGGGAGAGCGCAGACCTCAAGAGGATGATCATGGAGAACATAGGCGATCCCTTCTGCAAGCCCAGGGAGGGGACGCCTGAGGATGTCTTCGGGCGGGTGAGGGGGAAGCGCTGCATCACCGCCTCCAACATCGCCAAGTACGACGGCTTCCATGGGCTGGTGGTCTTCGATGAGCACGACCCTTTGGTCTTCTCTAGGGAGGGGGTCGCCGACTACATTGATACGGCGCTGGCCTGGGCGCGGAAGGCCCACAGTATTGATCCCCAGGCCAAGTATTTCTTCTTCATGTGGAATTGCTTGTGGAAGAGCGGGGCCTCTATCATCCACGGCCACGCCCAGATGACCTTAAGCCACGACATGCACTACGCCAAGGTGGAAGGCTTGCGGCGGGCGGCCTTGGCATATCGAGCCCGGTATGGCTCCGACTACTTCGCCGACCTCTTTCGAGTGCACGCCGCCCTCCACTGCGGCTTTGAAGCCCAAGGCGTCAAGGTCATCGCTTACCTAACGCCTATTAAGGAGAAAGAAACACTCCTCGTCGCCGATGAGTTGAATGAGGAGTTCAAAGGGGTGATTTACGGGGCGCTTCGCTGTTTCGTCGAGAGGCTGGGCGTCACCAGCTTTAACCTGGCCCTCTACACGCCGCCCATCGCCCCAGTCGAGGAGGACTGGGGCGGCTTTCCGGTGCTGGCGCGCCTAGTTGACCGCGGCGACCCCACGAACAGGACCTCCGACTTC
Source organism: uncultured Anaerolineae bacterium (assembly GCA_964420815.1). GTDB lineage: Bacteria > Chloroflexota > Anaerolineae > CAYQVA01 > CAYQVA01 > CAYQVA01. Next base: position 5,453 of record CAYQVA010000042.1, on the reverse strand, counting down.
GGGGCCATGGAGCTCTACGCCTCGAGCGTCATCGCCAGTGACCCCTTCCGCGTGGCTGAGGCACTACAAGATTCCTTGACCGCTCTAAAGGGCGACAAAAACCAGTAGTCTTGTTGACGATTGTGGAGTGCGAAATCTCCCGATTTCGCACAACCTGTGGGAGGCTAGGTGAACGGATACCTAAGCCCTTAGCCTCGGCCTGAACTTGTAGCCATAGACGATCAGACCATCCTCACCATACTCCCTTATCTTGCGGACGACCATCTCCACCCTCATGCCAATGTGGACTTTGTCCCTCTCCACATCCGTTAGTTGCGCCGTCACCAGAGGGCCCTCATCCAGTCGCACTAAGGCGACGATATAGGGGACATATGCCTCATACCCCAGGGGAGCCTGATGCATGGTGGTAAAGGAGTAGACCTCGCCCTCACCGCTGAAGCGGTGGGGCCTTATCTCCTGAGAACCACACTCCGGGCATACCTGCCGCGGGGGGAAGAGCTTTGCCCCGCAACCCTCACAGACCGCTCCCTCTAAGCTGTAGCGCTGAGCTCGTAATCTCCAATGCCGTGCTAGATCCATCTGATCCTCCGGAAGAGAGATGCAAGAAGCAGGATGCCAGATGCCCAGAAACCTGTTCTTGCATCCTGCATCATGCATCTCGCATCATTCGTCTTGCATCGCCATGCCCTTGTTTTATATCGAAGTCTCCAAGATGTGAGTGATGGCCGTCGCCCCGGTGCCGCCGATGCTCTGGGCCATGCCGACCCGGCAGTCCACCTGGTTCTTCCCCGCCTCTCCCCGCAACTGCTGAACCAGCTCGACCACCTGATATACCCCGGTGGCGCCCACGGGGTTGCCCCTTGCCTTCAAGCCGCCCATGGTGGAGATTGGTATACGTCCGTCCAGGGTTATCTGCCCTTCCTTAGCCAGCCTGACGCCCTCGCCCCTGGCGGCGAAGCCGCAGGCCTCCAGGGAAAGGGCAGCCATGATGGTGAAGGCATCATGCAGCTCGAAGATGTCTATGTCTTCGGGCTTCAGTCCGGCCTGCCGGTAGGCATTATAGGCCGAATCGTGGGCAGCCTTCAAGGAGAGGGGGTCTCGCCTATCATGGATGGCTACCGCATCTGTGGCCACTGCTGAGGCGAGGATGCGCACCGGCGGTCTCGTCAGGCCTCTGGCCATCTCTGTGGGGCACAGGACCACCGATGCCGAGCCGTCGCCGATGGGCGCTGAGTCCAGCAGGTTGATGGGGTCGGCGATGACCCTCGCCTCCCGGAAATCCTCCACCGAGATGGCCTTGCGGAACATGGCATACTTGTTGTTCAAGGCGTTGCGGTGGGCGTTCACCGAGAAGGCGGCGAAGTCCTCGTGCTTCACCCCATACTCGTGCATATATCGTCGCATCAGGAGCGCATTCAGGCCCGCGAGGGAGAGGCCGTGTATGGCCTCGTAGTCGCCATCGGCGGCCAGGGCCAGGGCCGCAGCCGTCGAGTCGCTCGGCCGCTCGGTCGTCTTCTCCACGCCGTTGACGATGACCAAGTCGTAGAGGCCGCTGGCCACGGCCAGGTATCCCATCCGCAGGGCGGCGGCACCGGAGGCCCCGGCGGCCTCAACCCTTACCGCCTCGATGCCACTGAGGCCGGCGAAGTCGGCGATCAGCGCTGCCAGATGCTCCTGGCCAGCCATCTCGCCGGAGAGCATGTTGCCCACGAAGAGGGCATCGGCCTCCTCGACCCCGGCGTCCTCCATGGCCGCCAGCACGGACTCGACGGCCAGGTCACGCAATGACTTATCCCAGTGCTCCTTCACCTTAGTCTGTCCGATGCCGATGATGCTCACATCGCGCATTATGCATCCCCCTTGGCAGATGGCTTATCGCTCGCTTCGCTCTATCGCGCCTAGCTTATCGCATATCGCCCGCTCGCTTCGCTCGCTCTATCGCTCATCGTATCAACTAACCAGCGATATGCGACTAACTCATCAGCAATTCCCCTCTGAACCTGACGTAGGTGGCGTAGTCTATCTCCACTCTTTGCTTGACATAATCTTCCGTGAACGGCGCTTCCCTTCTCCTCCCCTCGATGAGGTCGGTGACGACGAGGGAGAGGGCGTCGCTGCCCGCTCCGGAGCCAAAGGAGACGATGAGCACCCTATCCCCCGGCTTGGCCTTATCCAGGACAGCCGTCAGCCCCAGGAGCGATGAGCCGGCGTAGGCGTTGCCTATCTCGCGCACCAGTAGCCCCGTCTCTATCTGCTCCATGGTGAAGCCCAGCATCTTGGCCACCTTACAGGGAAACTTGGTGTTAGGCTGATGGAAGACCGCTGCGGCATAATCCTCAGGCCCATAGCCCAGCCTCTCCATCAGGCCCCTCGCGGCGCAGATGGTGTGTTTGAAGTAGGCCGGGGCGCCGGTGAACCTCCCCCCGTGTTGGGGGTAGTGTTGCTGGGGGCGGCGGAAGAAGTCTGGCGTGTCGGAGACATAGGAGTAAGAGCCCTCCAGGTAGGCCAGGCTCTCCTCCTTTGGGCCGATGATGTAGGCGGCGCCCCCGGCGCCGACCGTATAATCCAGCTCGTCCCCTGGCCTCCCCTGGGCCGTATCCACCCCGATGCCCATAGCATACTCGACCATCCCCGAGCCGACCAGGCCGATGGCCGCCTGTATCGCTTCCGTGCCCGCCTTGCAGGCGAACTCCCAGTCAGCGGCGACGACCTCCGGCACAGCGCCTATGGCCTCGGCCACGATGGTCGAGGTGGGCTTCACGGCGTAGGGCTTCGACTCGGTGCCCACCCATACTGCCCCTATCCTCCGCGGCTCGATGGCCGCTCTCCTCAAGGCGTTCCTGGCCGCCTCGATGGCCATGGTGGCCGTGTCCTCGTCGAGGCCGGGCACCGATTTCTCCACGATGGGGAGCGTGCACCCCTCTTTCCCCCAGACCCGTCCAATCTCCGCTGCCCTGATCCTGTAGCGAGGGATGTAAGCCCCATATCCAACTATGCCAACCTCCTTTATCGGTTTCATATCGTTACCCCTTTCCTGTTCCAGAGTGTCTGAAAAATAATTGCAGTTAGACCTCCAAGGTATCGAGAGTGGCCTTTCAACGGCAAAAACGCCGTTTTTGGGGACGATTTTCCGGATGCCTTAAAACCTTACCGTTCGATACCGCGCCCGGCAAGGATGACCTTCCGCGATATCCAATTTTCGCTCGCCAGGATGCCCCACGACCGACCATATCGTCCCGAACTTGCGCTCGGGGAAGTGTGCCCCGTGTGAGCAGACCAAACCTTTATGGTCACGCAGGGCTTGCTTCATAACCTCATCATCTATCACTCGATTCCCCCCAAGCAACTCGCGCAGGCGGTTATACCGGGGATGGGAATCCGGGGGAACAAAGTGCTCTTTCCCCGCCAATGCCGGGCAGACTGTATGGTTGGTCATGACTAGGAGTCCATCTTCTGGATGACGCAGCTCCATCCTCTCTATAGTAGCTTCTACAACCACGGCCTTGCTGGAACAATCGGCCAGGAGATAGGCCCAGCTCCTGGCGTGAGGCACACTTTGAAGAAGTGCCAGCCCCTCATCCACTGTTGCGCAGCGGTCCAGTAAGAGACGCACAAGGAGCCAAAAGGGCAGGCCCGGTTTCAAACCGGGGAAGAAGATACCGGCAGTCCCTACAAAGAGCCCGGCTTCATTCAGCCCGTCGGCGCGGCCCACCCAGATGTCACAGTTGCCTAAGCTGGCGTAGCGCCCCTCGGGATAGGTGCGATAGGTTGTGGCGCCCTTCTTCGACACGTCGTAGAAATAATCATAATTTCGGCCAACGATCGGGCGACCATCCATTGTCCGCTCTGGAGTTACCGCCACTACGCTGCAACTGGGTACATCATCAGGATCAAAGGGGGCGGTTAGAATAAGGGCTGCAAGGGCCTCATAATCTATTTCTGCGGCCTCTGCCAGGCTACGTATCTCATATAGCAGCTCTGGGGCATATTGCCCTACGACCTCTTCACATTGTTTAGCAAAACGAAGCACCTTTATATCCCTTGGTCGTTCCAAGGTAAACCCAATTCGCTTCAATGGACGGCCTTGCTGATGCCCCATCTGTTCATAACTACCGCGGAGTTTAACATGATACATCTGATATCCCCTAGCGCAGACATAGCCTAAGAGGCGTTAGAGAACGCCCGCTCCTCTTTCGTACCTTCAGGGCGAGCAGGACGCAGCGTGGAATTCAACCTGTCAATTTAGAGCCTGATCAACTTCTCCAGCCACTCTACGTGCTCATACTTTCTCTTCCAGAATAGGTCCTCCCAGATATAATGGACAGCGAGCATCTTATACTTGCCAAAGCGCTCGTTGAAGAGTTCTAGAAGCCTGTCCACAGAGACTGGGTTATCCGGCCCCTGATCGAAGAACAGCTTAGAATAGATCTTCTGCTCCCAGGGTGAGATGTAGTTCAGTTCATCAAGGTGATGAAAGAGATCGAAGAGGATGTATCCTACGGAAGCGGGGCCGATGCCATAGAGCCCGAGCAGGGCTTCTCGCTGCTCCTCTCTGGATTTGCTCCTCAATTCGAATTCGTTGATCTCCTTTCTGACGAAGGCCTCGGTGACCCTTTTGATAGATTTCGCTCGATAGCCGAGCTTCAGGCCCCGGAGCTCTTGTTCGGTTGCTCTACCAATCACTTCTGGTTCCCAGAAGCAGTAGAGCTCTTTATCATCGTAGGAGAGCAAGGTCCCATAGTTTTCGAACAGGGCCTGCATCATATTGACCGAACGCCGCACGGTGGCATTTTGCAGAACTATGGCGATGATCAAGTATTCATAGAGCGAGCTATAGTTCAGAGGCCTCATCCCCCGCCATCTGTCAATGACCGGACCCAATTGAGGGTCGTCCCTAAACCTTCGGTTGAATTCGGTCAAGTCCAATTGCAGATTATAGCGATAGTTGATCTCGCCGATAAGGCCCTTTAGGAAATCCTGACCGAGTTCGTCTTCCGACCAGACTGAAAGGGAGATTCTGGGGCGATCAACCGTCCCCTGATCTTCAAACTTCAACCCCAAGGGCACCCCTTGCCAGAGCATCGTCTGCCACCTGATCCCAGGCTCCCATTCATTATCTGCTGCCGGGAAGTGGTCAGGCTTGTGCATCGTGGCATCGAAGTTAAAAGGGGCCTTTGGGAGAAGCGTTATGACCTGCTTGGTCCCCAAAACCACGGGCTTGCGCACTGGTCACCTCGTAGTGGCGGGATGGCATCCCGCATTACTCGCCTGCTTCCCTCAGCTCACGCAATATCTCCTTGGCCCGGGCCTTGCGGATCCTGCCCTCGGCCACCAAACGGGCGGCCACCAGGTCAACCAGGTCGCCCCTCGCCCCGGCGGCCATGGCCACGCTGCGGGCATGGAGCCTCATGTGGCCCCGCTGGATGCCCTCGGTGGCCAGGGCCCTGAGCGCG
>CAYQVA010000041.1:0-10656 GCA_964420815.1 uncultured Anaerolineae bacterium | reverse complement strand
GACGAATGGTCTCGCCGGCATAGGGACAAATCCCTGAAGCGAAATAGCTTGCCGTTAAGGCGAGACCATTCGTCACCTGACGAATGGTCTCGCCGGCATGGGGACAAATCCCTGAAGCGAAATAGCTTGCCATCGAGGCGAGACCTGACGCACTCTCTCGCCTTAAAGGTATCCCACTAGATGGGAGGGCGAGAGAGTGCGTCACCATTCGTCACCTCAAAGCAACAGCCCTGCCGGCCCACTATCCCACCTTCGGGAGGTACTGTAGCGCTTCCTTGACCTTCTCCTCCGGATACTCGTAGTCCTGGAGCGTTCCGGCGAAGAACTCATCATAGGCAGCCATGTCGAAGTGGCCATGCCCGCACAAGAGGAAGGCGATTACCTTCCCCTCACCTGTCTCTCTGCACTTGAGAGCTTCGTCCATGGCCACCTTGATGGCATGGGCCGGCTCCGGGGCGGGTACGATCCCCTCCGCCCTAGCGAAGCTCACCGCCGCTGCGAAGACCGCGGTCTGGTGCTCGGCCCTTGCCTCTATGATCCCCAGCCTGTGGAGGTGGCAGACGATAGGGGCCATGCCGTGGTAGCGCAGCCCACCGGCGTGGATGGGCGGGGGGACGAAACGGTGCCCCAGGGTGTGCATCTTGACCACCGGCCCCGTCTCGGCCGCATCGCCCCAGTCGTAAGTGTATATGCCTTTGGTCACCGAAGGGCAAGCCATGGGTTCCACGGCGATGAAGCGGATGTCCTTGCCCTCGACGATCTTGTCGCGGACGAAGGGCAGTGAGAAGCCGGAGAAGCTGGAGCCGCCGCCGATGCAGCCGATCATGATGTCCGGGTACTCCCCGGCCATCTCGAACTGCTTCTTGGCCTCCAGCCCGATGACCGTCTGGTGCATTAGGACGTGGTTAACCACGCTCCCCAGGGAGTACTTAGTGCCCTCGTGGGTGACGGCGTCCTCCACAGCCTCGCTGATGGCGATGCCCAGGCTGCCTGTGCAATCCGGGTCCTCGGCCAGGAGCTGGCGCCCATAGTTCGTATCGGGGCTGGGGCTGGGAACAACCTCGGCACCCCAGACCTGCATCATGCTCTTTCGATAGGGCTTCTGCTCGTAGCTGACCCTGACCATGTACACCTTGCACTCCAGGCCGAAGAGGTTGCAGCCGAAGGCCAGGGCGCTGCCCCACTGGCCGGCGCCGGTCTCTGTGGTCAGGCGGGTCTGCCCCTCCATCTTGTTGTAATAGGCCTGAGCCACGGCGGTGTTAGGCTTGTGGCTGCCCGGCGGGCTCACCCCCTCGTACTTGTAGTAGATGTGGGCCGGGGTGTCCAGGGCCTTCTCCCAGCGGCGCGCCCGATAGAGAGGTGTGGGCCGCCAGAGCTTGTATACCTCCCGCACCGGCTCGGGGATGTCTATCCAGCGTTCCTGGCTCACCTCCTGCATGATCAGAGCCATGGGGAAGAGAGGGGCCAGATCATCGGGACCGCACGGCTGAAGTGTGATGGGGTGTAGCGTCGCCGGCAGCGGCTCGGGAAGATCCGCCTGGATGTTGTACCACTGAGTGGGTATATCCTTCTCGCTTAAAATGATCTTGGTCTCTTCCATTCTGAGTTTCCTCCTTTGTGTTTTAATTTGCTTGATCTGCGCTTTACGTTTTACGCCAGATATGGATGGCCCCCCTCAGTCCCCTTTGATCTCCAGAGGCCAGCTTCACCCATAAGCTCCCTCCTTTCCACCCAGGATGTAGCGCGTGAAAGGTTGGTCACGCATCACGTCAACCCCATCTTCTCCTCGACCTCAGCTACGGTAGACTGGGCGATGGGCCTGGCGCGAGCCGTGCCTTCGTATAAGACATCCCATACGTAATCGGGCCGGGCGGCGAACTCACGGCGCTTCTCCCGCAAGGGGGTCAGATAGCGGTTCAAGGCCCTGGCCAGCCTCCGCTTGACCTCCACATCGCCGACTCGACCCGCCCGGTAGCGGGCTTTGAGCTCCTCTACCTCCTCCCGATCCTGGTTGAAAAGGTCGTGGTAGGTGAAGACAGGGTTGCCCTCCACGTGGCCGGGATCCGTGGCGTGGATGCGGGTGGGATCAGTGTACATCCTCATGACCTTCTCCTCGACCGTTTGGGGGTCGTCGGAGAGGTAGATGGCGTTGCCGTAGCTGGTATGCATCGTGCGGTTGTCTATGCCTGGCAGCCGGGGCGCCCGGCTGAGAAGCCCCTGCGGTTCGGGAAAGGTCTCCCCATAGGTGGCGTTGAACCGACGAGCAATCTGCCGGGTGATCTCGATGTGGGGTAACTGATCTTCGCCTATGGGCACGGTGTCCGCTTTGTAGACCAAGATGTCCGCAGCCTGCAGGACGGGATAGGCCAGGAGGCCCAACGAGGGATTTAGCCCCAATTCCTTCACCTGTTCCTTGTACGTTGGATTGCGCTCCAGGCGGCTCACCGTGACCAGCATGGAGAAGAGCAAAGCCAGCTCGGCGTGTTCCTTGACCGCCGATTGAAGGACGAAGGTGCTCCTTTCCGGGTCCAGGCCAGCCGCCAGCCAGTCCAGCAGCACCTCGGCGACGTTGTTCCGAATGCGCTCAGGGTGGGTATAGTTGGTGGTCAGGACATGCAAATCGGCGATCAGGAACAGGCATTCATACTCATCTTGCAGTCGAGCCCAGTTCTGCAGTGTACCCACCAGATGGCCCAGATGTCTTCGGCCCGTGGGCCGATGTCCCGTCAAGATACGCCCTTTCTCACTCATCTCTTCCCTCCGATCCACGGCGCAAACTGCGCACGAACTCTTCAACTCTCCGCGCCGGCCGGTCTGCCTCCACCAGACGAAGGATGGCGCTGCCCACCACCTCATCGGCCAACTCGCCCACCCGCCAGGCTTGTTGAGGGGTGGAGATGCCAAAACCCATCCCAAATAAAAAACCCTCTCATCCCTTAAGGGACGAGAGGGTTCTCCCGTGGTGCCACCCTTCTTAGGCAGATCACCGAAGCACTGAAAAGCAGTGAATGAAATTGTGAACGCAAATTTTCAGTGTCATCAGTGATAACCAAAAAACTCGCCGTGATGGCGAGTTTTCTGAGCCAGCCTCACTCATTAGCAGGTACGGGATAGTAACAGCACTATCCGATACCCTCAGCCGTGATAACGGTGGCGACTCCGGCGGGTACTACTCGTAGATTCCTGAACCCCAAATCTACTTTCGATCCGCAGCTCCCAGGTCCATTCAGCGTGTGCGCTGGTATCGGGCTCACACCATCACAAAGCCACAGGATTCTCGAAGGGTTCCCGCTCTTTGTGATCCCGACTCTCTGCACCCCGCTTTCACGCTTACTAGTCCTGTTCCCAGCCTTTCAAACTTTTGCGATATTATAGCACATTATATGGAAAATGTCAAGCACCACTTGCCACGTTACGCCAAAAATTCATAGGGTCGTTACTGCCAAAATCTCGTAGCTCGAAAGTGCCGATGGTCTTGCTGCCAGCCCAAATCTCTGCCTAGAAGAAATTGGCTACCGCACATGCCAGCCGATGACGAAAGGTGACGCACTCTCTCGCTTTCTCATCTAGCTGAGCACAGGCACACCAAGACAGCAGAAGCGCGCTATCAACGCCGTCTTCGAGCGCATTGAGGTAGATCTGGATGGAGAAATAAAGGGGTGCTGGAACCACGTCCGTGGTTCCAGCGCCCTTCTACGATCTGGCCGCCGTTGTCTCTGGCGACCTAATATGCCCCCAACGGAATTCGAATCCGTGTTTCCACCTTGAAAGGGTGGTGTCCTAGGCCTCTAGACGATGGGGGCATGTTTAAACGAAACCTCTCCCCGTTTGCTGTCAGGGTACCCCACTCCCCCAACTTATGCATCCTCTCATATCTTCCGGGGAGAGGTTTCGTTATAATCACATCTCCGCGAGGGCTTCCTGCACGATTTTCACCCCCGCACTGGCGCCAATCCTGGTCGCGCCAGCCTCGATCATCGCTTTGGCATCCTTGAGGCTCCGTATCCCACCAGCGGCCTTGATGCCCATCCCCTCCCCGACCACACGTCGCATCAGAGCTACGTCTTCTGCAGTCGCGCCGCCGGGGCCGAAGCCGGTCGCTGTCTTCACGAAATCCGCCCCAGCCTCCTTGGCCAGCTCGCAAGCCTTGATCTTCTCCTCTTCGGTGAGGAGTGGGGCCTCGATGATGACCTTACATAGGGCGCCGCCTTGGCGGCAGGCCTCCACCACCGCCTCGATGTCTCCCCTTACCAGGTCATAGTCGCCTGCCTTAAGGGCTCCTATATTGATCACCATATCTATCTCTTCGGCCCCATCGCGGATGGCCAGACTCGCCTCATATGCCTTAACCTCGGGCAGGGTTGCCCCGAGAGGAAACCCTACCACGGTGTCCACCTTCACTGGCGAGCCCATTAGCAGCTCAGCCGCTAGCTTGACATGGGTGGGGTTGATGCAGACAGCTACGAAACCATACTCCCGAGCATCCTCACAGAGCTTGCGGATCTGCTCCGGCGTAGCGTCCGGTTTGAGCAAAGTGAGGTCTATCATCCTTGCCAAGTCGTATGCCGTTCTCACCCCACCCTCCTCCTACTCTTCAGAGGCGAAAGAATAGTGTGGTAAAAAGCCCCAATATCGAGGCGGCCAATAGGAGATCCATGCCTTGCCGATGATGTTCTCCCGGGGCAACATCCCCCACGTGTGGGAGTCGCTGCTGCTCCTCCGATTATCCCCTAGGACGAAGAACTCGTCCTCGCCGACCTTAGCCGGCCCCCAGGAGTATGTGCCGGGGTCGGATATATAGGGCTCCTCCACCAACTCCCCGTTGATGAAGAGCTGCCCATGCCTGATCTCCACCGTTTCACCCGGCAGGCCGATCACCCGCTTGATGAAATCCCGATTAGGGACCTTCGGGTATTTGAAGACGATTATATCCCCCCGCTGAGGGGGGTGGAAAAGGAACTTGTCCCCAATCCTGAGATAGATGAGCTTGTTGACGATGAGGTACTGGCCATTGTGCAAGTTTGGCTCCATGCTGTAGCCTTCGATGCGGAAGTTCTGGACGACGGTGCGGATTAGAAGGAAGATCACCAAGGTCAGGAACGCCGTCTCGATGATCTCCCGCACCGCCTCTTTGACACCCTTCCACTTCGCTCGCGAATCCACCTCTTGAGACCCTAAAGGTTCGTTAATGCTATTCAAATTTAACTCCCCTCTCCCAGAGTGAAATGTGTTATTATTATAATACAGATTTTATCCTAAGGCAAGTTTAAAAACAAGCTTTTTGGATCTGGAGGTTTGCTATTTGCTCCCATCTTTCCCCTTGAAGGGGATTAAGGGATAGGGGATAAGAGGGCCAGGAGTTCTTGTTTCATGAAGTTTGCAAATATGTCCATTATCTGTTATATTAGAGGGAATCATGGACGGATTGGAAGCCGCTTGGCGGGTCAGACAGGCCAACTTCCCTATGGAGATCGAGTTCTACTACCCCTTTAATACAGTCTCCATCAGCCTCACCGGCGACTACTGTGAACTCAACTGCGCCCATTGCGGCGGTTACTACCTCCGCTCGATGGTCCCTATCTGGCGCGCCGATGTGAGCAAGGCAACCAGTTGCCTCATCTCTGGCGGATGCGATTCCTCAGGGAAGGTGCCTGTGACGAGGCACCTGGAGAGGGTTAAGGCCATACGCCCCGGCCGCAGGATGAACTGGCATGTTGGACTGATAACTGAGGCCGAGATGCGGGCCATCGCCCCTTACGTAGACGTTATCTCCTTCGACTTCGTCGGCGACGACGAGACCATCAGCGAGGTCTACGGCCTCAATAGGACGGTTGATGACTATGTGGAGACCTACCGGATGCTGCGCCGTTATGCCACCGTCATCCCCCACATCACCATTGGCCTCAGAGGAGGCGAGATCAGCGGCGAATATCGTGCTTTGGGGATGCTCCAGGATCTGGGCATTGATGGGTTGGTGTTGATCGTCTTCATCCCTACCCCTGGGACGCGCTACGCCCAGCGGAGACCGCCCAGCGTTGAGGCGGTCGCCGAAGTGATGGTTGAAGCCCGCCTGCGCTTCCCCGACAAGCCGATCCGCCTCGGCTGCATGCGCCCCCATGGCGATTATCGTCACCGATTGGACCCCCTAGCGGTGCGAGCTGGGGTGAACGGCATCGTCAGCCCAGCCTCGACAGCGATACGCCTGGCAAAGGAGCTTGGGTTGGAAATCCGGCGGGGCTATGAATGCTGTGTCCTGTCACCAGCCTAATTTTGGTGCAAAACTGCGGAGTGCGACCTTATGAACTTTGAAAAAATTAAAGCTCATAAGCCCGCACCCCTGACGCATCTGATAGTTTGTGATTAAGAGCGATAAGGGTTTTAGGGCGCTCCTCCGGCTTCCGATTTAAACCTGTAGCCCCGCCCACGCACGGTGATGATGTATTGAGGATGGGCTGGGTCAGGCTCTATCTTGTGGCGCAAGCGGCTGATCAGCTTCTCGATGTTATAATCGTATACCGCCCCCTTGTACTCCGGCCACACGGCCTCCGCTATCTCATCCTTGCTGCACACCTTGCCTGCGTTCCTGTGCAGGAAGAGGAGTAGAGCGTGCTCCTTCGGCTGGAGTTCGATTCTCTTTCCCCCCACCCAGACGTCACCGGATTCCGCATCCACCCGCAGCTCCGGCGTCTGCTCCAAACCTTCACCCTTAAGGGTTTCTATGATTTCCCTATAGATGTCTTCGTTTCGATTGGTTTTTGCATTCATCTTGGGACCGATCGCGGCTTTTCCCTCCCTTCAATGAGCTCAAGCTTTTTGTCGAACAGCTTGAAGCAGGCGTTTTGCAGCCAGTAAGGGTGACCCTTTGAGACCTTGAAGACGAAGTCGCGATCCTCCTCTGAGAACTCGATGCCCGTGCCCTCCAGCGCCCTGTCTATGAGTTCCTCCGCCTCCTCCCTGGTGAAGGGCTTGAGGAATACAAAGGCGAAGAAGGTGTAGAAAGGCGAGGCCTTGAACCTTACGGGGCGGCATAGGTCAACCAGCGACTCGCGCGTGGCCACGACAAGCGAGGAGACACGCGGCTTGTAGTTGATGAAAGCCCGAAGCCCGGAGAGGAAATCGCGCGTTATGGCCATATCCTCCTCCGTGTCGGTTCTGATCACCCACTCGAACTCGTCGAGCAATAACACTAAGGTCTGCCCTCGGCTGTGGATCTCATCGAGGATGACTTCGAGGTCGGCGCCGCGGATCTCCTTCCGACCATAAAGCCCCTCGATCATCTCCTGCAGCTCTCCGGCACCGACCTGGCGTGAGAGCAGGTCGAGCACCCTTCGCCAGAAGCGGGTTGGGGTGAAGTCGCTTATAGATTGGCAGTCGAGGTAAAGGAGGATGTAGCGGTCTGGTGTGACCCCCCACTCTTCAGCGATCTCAGGGTCGGCGATGTAGTGCAGGAGCGATGTCCTTCCGATGCGCTGTTCGCCGCTAACGGCGACACTCCCTCGCGCGGGGCTGGTGATCAGACCGAAGATCGTCCCCACCTCCCGCTCCCGGCCGATGAAGTGCGATGGGGGAACAGGCCCGCCGTACATGAAGGGGTTTCTCGGTTTAGCCATCATCCTCCTCCTTTGAGTTTAAGCTTGCGTGGGCTGAATTCCCACGCTGAGCAGCTCATAGCCCAGGGTTTAACCCTGGGCTGGAGCAGCGCTCACTGCTCAGATGGAGGTTGGGCCTCTGGGTTCAGATAGGTTAGGCGGTAAGGGCCGATGGTGAAGGATGCGTTGTCGTAGAGCTGAACCTCGCCCTCGCTTCCGTTAACCCTCTGGAGCCACCAGGTCACCCTCCCTCCATCGAGCCTCGCCTCTATCCTCGCCTCCACGTCCCTCAGGCTTGAATCGGCCAAGGCGATGTCCGCAGCCTTGCCCAGGGTGACGGTTCCCTGCCACCTCTCGGTTAGGTCAACCATGATCCTCTTCCCCTTGGGGTCCTCGATCTCGAGGCTGCCCATCACCTTGGGCGCGGCCAGGCGAAGCTTCAGCAGCCAACTATAGACCTCGGGGGCGATTTCCGAGACGACAAGGGCCCACCGCCTAGCCAATCTGCTCCAGAAGAGCCGCCTGTAGCCGAAATAGTGGATATAGAATAACAGGAGCAAGGCCAACGCCTTGACGCCGATCGCCACCGTGGGCCAAAGAACTAAGAGGATGAAGCCGATGGTCGCTGGCCAGACTATGTGGTTAATATAAGATGTGGCTTGCCTTGCCCTCTCCTCCGCCAGGCCCCGCAACCTCCTCTCCTCTATCAACCGCTCCTCCATCAGCCCCCGCTTTATCGCCTCCTGCTTCCACTCCACCTCTATCCACTGCCGACGTCGCTCCTCCACGGCGATCAGCCTCTCCTTCAAGCTCTCGTCCTCTGGCCTCACCCCCAGCGCCCGCTGGCACGCCTTCAAAGCCCCGTCGAAATCCCCGGCATCGAGGTATGCCCCCGCCTGCTTCATCAAGACGTTTACCAGCCGCCTCCGTATCTCCTCGTCCTCCGGCGCCAAGCCGAGAGCGCATTCGTACTGCGAGATCGCCTCATCGTCTTTGCCTTCTCTCTCCAGTGATTCCCCTAAGGCCAATCGCGCCTCGATCAGCCCATCGCGGGCGCTCACAGCATCCAATTGATAGGCCTTCTCGAACTCGGCGATGGCCTCAGCCAGTGCGCCCTGCTCGTAGAGTGCCTGCGCTAGCCCCAGTTGTGCCCTGACGTGGTTCGGATTGGCGGCCAGGGCGCGGCGGTAATCCTCGATGGCCAGGGTCAGCTCCCCCTTGGAATGGGCACTGCGGGCCGCTTCGTAGAAGAGGACCGCCCTGGGGCTCACGCGCTCCAGCTCCCGCATCGCCTGCTCCAGGGGATGTGCCTGGGCGATCCAGCGGCGCAGTAGATCGGCGGTGAACCTATAGCCGTCCCTCCCCGGGCGCTCGAGCATCTCCCACTCGACCAGCACGTTTGGCGCATTAGTCAGCTCTATCCCCATCAACCGCACGCCGTATCGTTGCAGGGCATCGCGGATCTCCTCCATAGTGACGACATCGCCCTCATCGGCGATGTGGGCGATGGCCGAGAGGATGAAGCGTTCGGCGCGGGGGAGCCCCTCCCAGATCCAGGCCAGCCCTCCTGTCCCCGCCTCCAGTGCGTCTTCGATGATGGCGTCCACATCGGCTGCCGACACCTCTGTCCTTCCCTGCCGCTGGAGGTAGTCGAATAGTTGGTGGCAGATGAGTTGGGTGAGATAGGGGTGGCCGGCGGTCAGGGAGAGGATGCGGCCTACGGCAGAGGCATCGTAGCTCAAGATGCCCCTTGTCGGCTCGGTGATGAGCCGCTCCGCCTCCTCTCGCTCCAGGAAGGAGAGGCGCTTGTAGGTGGCCGATTTGAAGGTAGCGTGGAAGGGCATCGAGAGGTCCCTGAAATCGCGCCCTACGGCGAAGGCGAAGGCCAGTTGCTCCTCGCTCTCGATCAGCTCTCGGAGGTAGGGGAAGAAGGTTATAGCTGCTGCATCCCCGCTCAGGGCCTCGACGTCCAGGACATCGAACTCGTCGAAGAGGAGGAGCAGCCTTCGTCCGCCGAGGGCCCTGTAGACCTGGGGCAGGAAGCGGTCCTGGAAATAGTCAATGTCCCCTTCGAAGCTCTTGCGCTGGGGTGCGGGGAGGTCAAGCGATTTGGCGATGGCCCTGGCCAGCCAATAGAGCACCTCGTCGAGCCCCTGTTGTGCCCTCCCTTCCAGGTTGAAATAGACGGCGTGGAACTCTGAGGGAAGGTAGCGGGGGAGCTGGTGGAGGAAGGAGGTCTTGCCGATGCGTCTTGGTCCGCGGAGGACTACGACCTTCTGGAAGGGGCGGGTAAGGGTCTCGGCTACGGAGCGGAGGGTGCCTTCCCGCCCATAGAAGCCTACCTCGCTCGTCAGCGGCGGACCGAAGATATAGGGGTTAGCCGGTCTGGCCATGGCACATCCTCTGGTTGGGGAAAGTTCTTAGTGCAGCTTTATAGATTTTGCGTAGATGATACCATATTTTTTGCAAAAAGGCAAAGTTACTCGGAGGTGGGGCTTCGAAAGCACCCACTGCTCTCCCATACCCCCTCTCCCAAGTTTGGGAGAGGGCTATTCCCCCTTAGACGGCTCGAACTCTGGTTCCATGAGATTAACTGCGTAACTCCTGGCGGAGATGTGAGAGGGGCCAGTGTGTCAGAAAAAGTCAGTATTATGTCAGATAGCCGTCATGCAGTAAGCCCTTTGTGTGGTATCCTAGTGGTGTAAAAGGATCTTCATGGATTGATGGACATGAGCGCAAAATATGGAGACCTGGAAGACAAGAAGGTCTATGAAGAAATCGCCCAAGCCCTTAAGGATGAAGGGATGGATAGGGCAGCACCGGAGCCTGAGGCGGATGTCGGAGTGGGCAGACCTCAGAGGAGGCTGACCTTGCTCACGGCCAGGGAGGCCGCCGAGTATCTGCATGTAAGTCTCTTTACCCTGAGCAGGATGGAGAAGGAGGGGAAGCTGGTGCCCTTCCGCACCCCGGGAGGGCACCGGCGCTACAGCGTGGAGATGCTGAACGAGTATTTGGAAAGGAGCCGCCTCGCCCCCCGTCGCCGAAAGGCGGAGCCAACGCCAGCCGA
>CAYQVA010000040.1:0-10760 GCA_964420815.1 uncultured Anaerolineae bacterium | reverse complement strand
TCCCCGCCCTCCCCCCTCGCCTTCCCCAATTCTTCGAAGAACCAATCATTGAGTTCCTGAATCTGCTCCCCGCGGGTCTTCCCAGCCCTGATGATGTTCTCCACTGCTTGGTCGGCATGATAATAGAAGTGCAGGTACTCATTGGGGATCATGCCCAGGGCCTCGATGAAATCTGGGTCGAAGGGCAATCCCTCAAGCTTCTTCCCTAGGACCCTTAGGCCCTGAATGATCTCGGGGAGGATGTCCTTGCCGTCTAGGTAGACAGCCCGCACCCAACCCAGGTGGTTCAGCCCGAAGTATTCGATGAAGAGGTCGTCGGCTGCGACCCCCAGGTAAGCGGCCAGCATCCGCTGCATGGAGGAGGGGTTATCGCAGATCCCGACGATGCGCTCGAAGCCAGCGTGATTAACTACGGCCTCAGTGATGATCCCCGAGGGGTTGGTGAAGTTTATCAACCAGGCCTCGGGGGCCAGCTTCTTAATCAGATCAACATACTCGAAGATGACGGGGATCGTCCGGAGGGCCATGGCGAAGCCGCCGGGGCCGGTGGTCTCCTGGCCCAGGACGTGGTACTTCAGGGGGATCTTCTCGTCAACCACTCTGGAGCGTATCCCGCCGACCCTAAAGGTGGTCAAGATATAGTCGGCCCCTCGGACTGCCTCCTCGGCGTCTGTCGTCCAGACGGTGCGGAACCTGGCCACCTTCAGCATCGGTTGGGCCACCAGCCTCACCAGCTCCAAGTGCTCGGCGTCTATGTCCATCAGGTAGAGGTCGGTCAGGTCAAGCCTCTCCTGACGGCGCAGGATGCCCCTAAACAAAAGGGGCGTCCTTACTCCTCCCGCCCCAATGATAGCTAACTTCACGTAAGGCTCCTCCTCAGCAAGGCCCTAACGGTAAATATCTCTCAGGGTGCTGGCAAGGGAAGGGTGGCCTCAAAGGGCCACCCTCCCCCAAAGCATCGCTACCGATCCCTGGTCCTAGCTTGCGGGCGCGGCCTCAGGCGCTGCCTCCCTCTCGAGGACGATCCTCTCCCAGGCCCTGAAGAAGGGCCACCATATTATGCCGGGGATGACGAACTCCGTGATGATGGCCAGGATCGCCGCCCGGATGTCATAGCTAGACTCCAGGTACATGAGGATGGGAGATGGCAGGGTCCAAGGCGCGGAGATGCCTATCCGGTTCACCAGGTTGAGGGCGCAGGCAAGGTAGGCGACGGTGGCATTAACGAAGGTGATGACGATGAAGGGGATGGCCATGATGGGGTTGAAGATCACCGGGGTGCCGAAGGTGATGGGCTCATTGATATTGAAGATGCCTGGCCAGATCCCCAGCCATCCCACCCGCCGCAGGCGGGCCGACTTGGAGCGGATCAGGTAGATAGCCAAGGGGAGCGTGGCCCCCGATCCACCGGGAACGACGTAGCTGCGCCACTCCGAGGTGTAGATCCAGGGCAGTGGGGATATGCCCTTAACCAGGGCCTCGGCGTTCTCGGCAAGGTGAGCCGCCCACAGAGGCGAGAGCGCGATGCCGATGGTTATATCTCCGTGGATGCCCAGTGTCCAGAGGAAGCCGTGGAGTGTCTCCGCCAGTGCCACGGCGAAGTAGGTGTCGGAGGCGATGACCAGGCGAGAGAGCACCTGCGTCACCGCTCCGGCGAAGTCGAAGTTCAGGACATCCCGGATAATCCAAGCCCCGAAGAGCAGGACTACACACGGCACCAGGGCGATGAAGGACTGGACGATGGCCGGCGGAACCCCAGGGGGCATCGTGATCACCATCCCTCTTTCGAGGAAGAAGCGGTAGACCTCCACAGACAGCAGGCCCACGATGATAGCGGTGAACAAACCGCTGGTGTCAAAGTAGGTGCCTGGGATCCCCTTCTCCCCCCACTCCCCGCGGATAGGGCTGGCTATGGTCCAGAAGGTCAGCAGGGAGAGTATCGATGGCATCAAAGGCTCGATGCGGTATCGCCGGGCCAGGTTATAGGCGATACCTATCGAGACGAAGACGGATATCAGGAGATAGCACATGTTCCAAGGGGTCCAGATTATGTCCTTCAAAGGCGCAATCGTCTCCTCCCAGCCAGGGACGGGGAACTGAAGGATCAAGAGGACGATGGACCCCACGATGAACGGCCCCATTGTGACGACCATCCCGTCGCGAATGGAAGCCAGATGAGGCTCTTCAAGTATGGGTGCTATCCGCTCCATTGCCTCGGTTAGCCTTTCCTCCCAGGTTTTCCTCTCTTCCGCGCTACTCATCTTTGAGCGCTCCTTTCATGTGAACTACAAGGCAAAAGTACGGTTTGTAACAGGTAATTTCTCTTAGCCATCACCTCCTAGCGCATGGTAAACTTGCTCAAAAGCAGGATGGCAGAGACCATGCCCTCTGCCTTATTCGCCTCTCCTATAATATAACACAAAAGGGGGCCCTTGTCAAGTTAGGCGCTCCGCTTTTTCCTCACACCTTGTCCCCGCATTCGACGATCATGATCACGTCCACCCCCGCTTTCACCGAATTGATCCCGCATTTCCTCAAGGTGCAGCCCTCAGGCAGGCTGGGCAAGACGATGGGCGAGATCAGGGAGTAGCCCTCTGCCCGCACCAACTCTACATCGAAGCACAACATCTCCTGGCCAGCTTCCACCCGCTCTCCCACCTCGGCCAATTTGGTGAAACCCCGCCCATTCAGGTTGACCGTTTCCAAGCCCGCATGGACGATGACCTCCAGCCCCTCGTCGCTGCGGAGGGCGAAGGCGTGGCCGCCAGCCAGGAAGACGGCCACCTCGCCGGCGATGGGGGCCACGCCGACCCCCTCGCTGGCCTCAACCGCCATGCCATCGCCGACCATCTTTTGGGCGAAGACGGGGTCGGGCACCTCCTCGATGGGCAATAGCCGTCCGGTGAAGGGAGAGAGGATGGGGATAATTCTGCTCATGATTCCCTCATGATCTTGTTGATCTCGGTGGCGATCAGCTCGGCATAGGTCCCCACCACCACTTGGATGCCGGTCCCCATCCTCAGAACCCCTATGGCGCCTGCTGCCCGCAGCTTCCGGTCGTCAACCTTACTCGGGTCCACCACCGTGGTGCGCATGCGGGTGATGCAGCCGTCAATCTCCTTAATGTTCTCCTTGCCGCCAAGGGCCTCGAGGAATTTCAGGGCCTTTTCGCGCATCTCCTCTCCTTCGTAAAAGGGTTTCTGGCAGCGAAACCGCTACAGAAACCCCCTTACTTTTATTGGGGGTGAGGGGAGGTCGGCTCTTCAGCCCGAAGCCTCCCCTCACCGTCACCTAAGCCCACCAACTATAGCCTGGGCATCCAAGCTCCAAGCCCTAGGTCGCCTCCTCCGCTTTCTCCCGCCCTGGGGTAGGGATGTCCATCCTCTCGATGATCCATACGAAGAGGAAGTAATAGATCACCCCCCAGATCAGCCCGATGGGGATCAGGAGGGCGGGGTTGGTGGCCAGGCCCCAGTTGAGGATATAGTCTATCGCGCCCGAGGAGAAGGTGAAGCCGTGCCTTATCCCGATGGCGGTGGTGACGAAGGCCGACAGGCCCGTCAGCACGGCGTGGAGGACGTAGAGCTGCGGGGCCACGAACATGAAGGCGAACTCCACCGGCTCGGTGATGCCCGTCACGAAGCTGGTCAGGGCCGCGCTCCACATTATGCCGGCGACCATCCTCTTCCCCTCGCCCTTGGCCGTCTTCCATATGGCCAGGCTAACGGCCGGCAGCCCGAACATCATGATGGGGAAGAAGCCGGTCATGAAGAGGCCCGCCGTCCTGTCGCCGGCGAAGAAGCGGTGAAGGTCGCCCACCACCTCCTCGCCTGTGGCGGGGTCAATGTAAGGTGTGGGGCCGGGCAGGGTAAACCAAACCAGGCTGTTGACCACATGGTGCAGGCCGAAGGGGATGAGGAGGCGGTTGACGAAGGCGTGGACGGCCGCGCCGAGGGGCCCCGCCCCCACAACCCAGTAGCCTATCAGGGCGATGGCGTCCTGGATAGGCGGCCAGACGTAGCCGAAGACGAGGCCCAGCACCACGGCCACGAAGGCGGTGACGATGGGGACGAAGCGCCTGCCGCCGAAGAAGGCCAGGAACTCCGGCAGCACGATGGCATGGAAGCGATCATAGAGGTGGGCCGCCGCCAGGCCCATGATGATCCCCGCCAGGACGCCCATGTTGACCTCCGGGTTAATGACCTCGATAACCTTGGTCATCACCAGATAGCCCACCGTCCCAGCAACACCCGCTGTGCCCACGTCTGCGGTGAAGCCGACAGCCACACCTATACCGAACAGGAGGGGCAGGTTGCCGAAGATCGCACCGCCGGCATCGGCGAGCCACTTGATGTTCAGTACATCGGGCTGGCCGAAGCGCAGCAGGATGCCCGCCGCCGGCAGGATGGCCACGGGGAGCATCAGGGCCCGACCGATCCTCTGCAGATAAGCTAGCATTTCGGTTCCTCCTTAAATCCACTAAGAGTTCTGCTGAATCCACGATACCCTATTCCGGATCACCCCCTTTCGCGATGGCTCCCGATGCGCTGGGAGCTCGATGGGTCAACCGGTTCCTCCATCTCGCCAGGGCAGCCAATAAGCCATACCAGGCCAATTCCCCCATGAATTCGTCCCTGGGGTTCTTTATCTTCATGATGAGAGGCAGGTCGTCCAGCAATTGCTTGATGAGGATAGACCTCCCTCCAATCCTGGCCACCCGACTGAAGCCCCTGTAACGGGCCTGGGCATCATCGCCCAATAGGGCCAGGGCGCTCCGGTCGCTCTCCCCCACCAATTCCTCCTCAGCCCGGCCGATGACGATGGTCGTCTCCCTGGCCTTGCTGAGGTCAATCCCCCCTCGCTCCAGGAGGTAAAAGAACTCCCGCAAGGCCCCAGCGCTGCCGGTGATGCGATAGGGGCTCCCCCTCACCACCTTAACCTGAGGGGGAAGCGGGGCGTTTTCGGGATGGGGATCAGGGCGCTCCAGCTCCGCGGCGCGCCTGACCAACTCCTCCAGAGGGATATCGCCCACCACCTTGATCTCGCCGAGATCAATGGGGCCGTAGCCCCGCTCGTGGGCCAGCCTGAGGAACTCGACCTCCTCAGGCGCGAGGCCGAAAACGGCCGCCGCCACCGCATCCACGGCCACGGCATTGGTTCCCACTATCAGCACCCCAAGTGGCTTGGGGAGGCAGGTGAGGGAGCCCCCTCCCTCGCCGACCTCGATGGCATCAACGATGACCAGATCGGGGCTTGCCACCTCCAACAGGTCAACGAGCTTCTCCGCCAGGCGATGGTGCTCCCAGACCATCTCCCCATCCTGGAGGAGGCCGAGGTTGAGCTTGAGCGCACCGGTGAAGGGGAGGTAGGTGCTGGTTTTGAGCTTAGGGAGGGAGACGAAGAAAGATGACTGCAGGAAATGGTCGGGCAGAGCTATATCGGAGTGAACCGTTCCCCGCTCCAACCTGACCCTCATCGTCGGCGCTTCGTCAATGGCGATCAGCTTGAAGCCCTCTTCTTTGGCTAGCTTATGGTAACCCGCCTTCCGGTAGGAGTAGCGAGTGGGTATGCCCGCCATGCTGTTCTCGGCAATGACGATCTCGTTGTCGGCCAAAAGCCTGACGATTGCCTTGACGATCTGGGGATTGGTGAAGGCGGCAGGAGCATACTTGGGGTGTGCCCAGACACAATTGGGTTTAACAAATACCGTCTTCCCATGTGGAAGCTGTACCCCAAGGGCATCGAGGGCATCCCTGATGCATTCTTCGGCCTCCGCAGCATCGTAGCTTCGGCATTCCGCCAGGTAGACCCTCTCCATGCCTCTCCTTCGCTCCCTGAAGCCATGTGAAAGGGGCTCAACTCGCCATTTGCAATTTCATTATAATACAAGACATATCCCCTGTCAAGCTCCTATCGGTGGTCACATTCCCCTTCAAGGTTTCTGTAAAATTGATTCCAAATACTCTTCTGAAACGCGACGGGTCCGCTGTATCTCCCTCCGCTTGCGTAGCATCAAAGGTAGGTGGCAGAAGGCGGCCAGTTGCCCCCTCAAGCGGGCGCGGGCAGCCTTGCCCCGCCAGGCGCGCAGGGCATCCCAGGCGATGCGCAGTTGGGCGAGGATGATCCTCCACCAGTACTTCTTGAGAAGCAGGGTGGGGATATCTTTGACGATAACCAAGATAAAATTGCGGCCGCAATAGTAGCTGGCGGTCTCCCCCCCGCCAGTGGCGCTCAGGCGGTGATAGACGATGGCCCTGGGGGCGAAGGCACATGGGTAGCCAGCGAGCTGGGCTCGCCAGGCCAGGTCCACATCCTCACAATACATGAAGAAGTCCTCATCAAAGAGGCCGATTTCCTCCAGCATGGCTCGTCGGTAGGCCGCTGCCCCCCCGCAGGCCCCGAATACTCTCCTGTCACCATCGAACTGGCCCTCATCCCTCTCCCACACGCCCCGATTACCCGGCACCCCGTCCACACGGTAGAAGTCGCCCGCTGAGTGGATGACGTCCCGCCGGTCGAAGAGGAGCATCTTCGAGGCCACCATCCCGGCTTCCGGGTCGGCCTCCAGGGCACGGTGCAGCTCCATCAGCCATTGGGGATCGGCCTCGGTGTCGTTGTTCAGCAAGGCGATGATCTCCCCTCTGGCCACCTGGATCCCGGCGTTCGCTCCGCCAGTCAGCCCGCGGTTGGTGGACAGCTTCACCAGCCTGACCTCGGGGTATTCCCTCTCGATCAGCTCCACCGAGTTATCCGTGGAGGCGTTATCTACGACGATGACCTCGAAGTTAGGGTAGGTTTGACGGCGCAGGGAATCGAGGCAGGTGGGCAGGAATCGGGCGCCGTTCCAGTTGGGGATGATGACGGAGATCAATGGGAAGCTGGAAGCTGGAAGCTGGTTGCTGGTTGCGGGCATCTCACTCCTTGAAATAGGCCCTTAAAGCATCTTGCCACGGGCGCAAGGTGATGCCTAGCTGGGCGGCGCAGAAATTTCGGAGCGGGGCATAGGCCGGCGGCTTAGCGGGACGGGGGTACTCGTCAATGGGATGGAGGGGGAAATCGCCCTTGCCAGCGAATTCCAATATCTTCTTAGCGAACTCATAGCGCGAACAGAACCCCTGGTTGGTGAGGTGATAGATGCCATAGAGGGGGTATCGGATCAACCGGACGATGGCTGCTGCCAGGTCAGGGGCATAGGTGGGTGAGCCAACCTCATTGGTCACCATGAACAGCTCTTCACGCTCATCGGCCAAGCGCAGGACCTTCTTGACGAAGTTGTCCCTCGTCCTGCTGTAAAGCCAGGCCGTCCTGACGATGTAGAACTTGTGCAGAAGGGTCTGGACATACCTCTCGCCAGCCAGTTTGGATCTGCCGTAAACGTTGATGGGGTTCGGCTCATCGAACTCAAGATAAGGCTCGCCCTTCTGGCCGTCGAAGACATAATCGGTGCTGATGTAAACCATAGCCGCGTCACACCTCTGGCAGGCCAGGGCCACATTCCTGGTGCCCAGGGCGTTGACCAAATAGGCTGCGTCGGGGTTCAGCTCACAATCATTAACGTTGGTCATGGCCGCGGTGTGGATAACTACCTCTGGCGACAAGGAGGCGATGGCAGAGATCACATCGCTTTCGGTGATCTCATACTCGGGGCGGTTCAGAGGGATCACATCCTCGCCTGCCAAAACATCCTGCAGGCTGGTCCCCAGTTGCCCCCTTGCCCCCGTGATGGCGATGCGCATTCCTCGCTCCTCTTTCACAAGTGTGCCGAGAGCACGAGGGTAACCCTTTGCTCAGAGAACAGGCTAATCATCTGGTGAGATTATAGCACTTTTCGGCGGAAAAGGCGAACGGATACTGTCAGCGGATAGGGGAGCGGATAAGCAGATGGTGACACATCCGCTTATCCGTTCTGCCGAAGGCCATCCGCTGCCCAATCCTCTTCCAGCGACTGGGTCACCGCAAGTATTCCCTTGTTATGCGAACCTCGGCGTAGTCTTCTGTTCTATCTGTTACGGTGACAGTGATCCTTATTGGCACGCCTCTATCGGGGTAGAGGTGCCTGAAGTCCACCTCCATGGCTTCGCCTGCGTCCAGAGCTGCCTGCGTCAAGTCGTCTCGCTTTTCATTCCCTTCGGGATTCAATAGCGCCAATACGAATTTATACCAACCTTGATAGGGGAGACCAGGGAGTTCGGGCATTTTCTCGTTGACTAAGTACACCAGCACCCCTTCATCCGGAACGAATCTTGTGGGCGGATTGATATACCGGCTCTCTGCAGGGTTTGAGGGGTTGTATCCCGGGTCGAAGGTCTTGTCCCCCAATACATCATCAGGGTCAATGTAAAAGTTGTCCGGATGGAAATCGTCTGGGCCAGAGCCGACCCGCCTCCTGTACTCCAACAGGAGGTAGATGTGAGCCAGGGCCTCCTTGCCCGGCACCACCGGCACCTTGATGACCATGGCTTCCGCTTCGCTCCCAACGGGTGGGAGGTATGGGTTGCTCAGGGGCGCAAGCTTGATGGTAACATCATCCTTGTCGGCAAGAGCGATACAACGGGCTGGGATTAACCCCATCCTCAGCTTCGTAAAGGCGCACATGCCGTGAGGATGTCCGGAGAAGAATGACCTGGGAAGGCGAGGATGTAAGTGATCGCCCATCGGGTCCCACCACCCGATGTAGGGAGAGCAATTGATGCTTCTATCGAAGCGCCCATGCTCTTCCGTTCCCACCAACCACTGGCTTTGGAGCACAAGGTTGTACAGGCAGTTTACGGCTCTGCTCCTGCCCTCAGGAGGGTCAGCGAAGGCCGATTTCCGCCGAAGACCGTGAAGGATGTCATGGCTGGCGCAGCTCAGAGGAGCATCCTTGCCGAAGATGGCCATGCCTCTGATGAACTGGTCATCCTTCACATAATCCCTCCTATCCCTGAAATAGTCGTCGAAGGTGTATCCCGTCTTCTTTATAACCCCGACCACCTTTATGTCATCTACGATTCGGAAGTATCTCTCATCGGAGAATTTCTCCAGGTCTTCCTTGGCAACGTTACCGACGAAAAGGTCATAGATCGGGTCCACGCCGCCGGTCGGAAGGGCGCCGATGGCTCCTCTCCCGTATTCATACCCAAATGCGTTGAGCACCACGAACATAAACTTATCCTGGTAGTTTATCTCGGGATGCTTCTCTACCACCTTGGCCATGACGTCGAGAATCACCCTCTGCAGCATGTCGGGGTCCACAGCTTTTATGTCCTCGGCCTCCATGCCGATGAGCCAGCCGATGGTGTAATCTTGTGGTGAGCCCTCGAACTCGATCTCTATGTAACCCTTGGGATCAAGGGATGGCGAGCTTATTGGCCGAAGCTCCAGTTGATCGTAGAAGTTCTCGTGATAATAGGCGTTCAACTGGGTGTAAGGATCATCTACACCGAATATCTTGTCCCAGTGCTCTCTCAGGTTGAAGACTTCTCCGGGCCTGTTGGAGAAGTTGACCAGGACAATGACCGTCTCGACGATGTTCAACTGTTCAGGCAGGAAATCGTTGGCTGTTATCTCTCTACCGATTGCTGGCATCGGCGTGGGGAGTGGCGTAGGTGTAGCAGGTAACGGCGTCGTGGGTGTGGCTGTAGCAGGTGGCCTAAGCGTGGGCGCAAGGGGCGGCGGGGTAGGGGTAGCGAGTGGCGTGGGCGCACCCGGTGACGGTGGGGCCACGGCGATAGCCGTGGCAGTGGCCCTTATGGCTCGCCTCCTAGCGCCGCACCCGGTCGTCAGGGCCAGAGCCAATAGAACCAGCGGGATAAGGATTCTCCTTTGCATTTTAACCCCCTCGTTGTCCCATTGACCCCTTCAAGCCTGATAGGGGATAGGTGCGACGCACTTCATCATAGGTTTGCAGCCCGAATCCAGTGAGCGAATTGCGTTCCTTACCATAAACGAGTGCGTCGCACCTGGAGAATGCGATTGCCCTTTAAGCCTGATACACCATTTGGGCACTTGGGCGCCCCTGGTAGCCGGGAAAAGAAGTGAGATGGGGGCGTGATTGAATCACGCCCCTATTGTTGGACAACTACAGCGCGAATCATGTAGTCGCTGGTCTGCTCCTCCCAGTAGGCGCCGTCCACCTCGAAACTACGCCCATCCGGAGAGCCGGTGTCAACCCCAAGCGTGGGCCGGTAGTCCTCCAGGTGGAAGAAGCCCAGGTAGAAGTCGCCGCTCACCGTCACATTGTAGGCCGAGAGATCAACGTCGTTCCACCCATCCTGGGTTGTGTTTGCGGTGAAGGGGGTGATCAGGTCAGTGCGATTCGCATCCCAGAGGTGCACCTCAATGGGCCTGGGGTCTTGGAGGTAATACCTGGCCCTCACAATCCTGACCTGACCCGCGGGACTGAACCTCACCCCGAATCCCTTGCCTGTCTCCCAGGAGTCGGTGGTCTCTATCGTGCCATCGTCGTAGGCTATCTCGGTCTCAACGATGGCCGCATAGTTTTTCACGATGATGGGCAAGTAGATCAGGTGAACCGGCGGCGTGCCCGTGACCGTCGGTGTCGCCGTGGGTGTGCCTGTGACTACGGTGCCCGTCGGTGTCGCCGTAGGCGTGCTAGTTGGTGTCGCCGTGCTGGTGGGCGTCGCTGTGCCGGTCGGTGTTGGTGTTAGGGGAGGGGCCGCCTCCACCACCCCGCACCAGAAGCCGGAGCAGAGCCCGTAGGTCGAGTTGGCAACTCGACCTACGGGCTCTGCTCCGGCTTCTGGTGCGGGGTGGTGGAG
>CAYQVA010000039.1:0-10869 GCA_964420815.1 uncultured Anaerolineae bacterium | reverse complement strand
TAAGCCCATCTAGGCGAGACCTGACGAATCCTCTCGCCGAGCCTTCGTTAGTTCAGAGGGATGCCATTTCTTGAAATAGAGGCGAGAGGATTCGTCACCATTTGTCATCTAAAGGCGAGAGGATGTGTCATCCCGCAGGGTCCGATTTCTGACCAAGGCTGCCATTAGTGTGCATAACCTGTGGGAGGTTAGCTGAGTTTGCGATTGCCTGGGCCAGTTTTTGGTTGCTCTCAAGGTCATCTCATGGTATAATAGAGTGCAGCTTCGCTTAGACGGAGGAGGATCACCATGCAAGAAGTCACCCTTGTAATCCGCAACAAGGTGGGGTTGCACGCCCGCCCCGCCGCCCTCTTCGTTCAGACGGCCAATAGATTCAAGTCCAAGGTACTGGCTATCAAGGATGGGCGTGAGGCCAACGCCAAGAGCATCCTCTCCGTCCTCACCCTGGGGGCAGAGCAGGGCGCGGTGGTGACGGTCAGGGCCGAGGGGGAAGACGAGGTGGAGGCGATTCAGGCCCTGAAGGAGCTGGTGGAGAACAACTTCGGCGAGAAGGAGTGATGAAAACGGTCGTCCTCTGCGATTTCGACGGCACCATCGCCCTCGGCGATGTAATGGACGGGCTTTTTGCCCGTTATATCGGTCCCGCATACCAGGGTATCTACGAGCAATGGGATAGGGGGGAGATCAACACCCCGGAGGCATTGGAGAAGTGCTTCGCCCTCTTGCGGGTTACGCCGGATGAGCTGAACCGATACCTCGATGGCGTGCTCATCGAGCCCTCATTCCCCGCCTTCCTGCGCTTATGTCAGGAGAGGGGCTACGACTTCTATATCCTCAGCGATGGGTTGACCTGGTATATTGAGCGGATCTTGAAGCGATACGGTCTAGACCACATCCCTATCTTCGCCAACACCGTTAGCTTCGACGGATCGGAGGCCCATTTCTCCTTTCCGTGGCGTAACGAGGATTGCAAGCCCTGCGGCGGGGTCTGCGGGACCTGCAAGAGGGACATAGTGCTGAGTTTCAAGAGGAAAGGGGCGCGGGTGATCTACATCGGCGATGGCTTATCGGACCGCTACGGCGCTATGGAGGCAGACCTGGTTTTCGCCAAAGGGCGCTTGCGAGAGCATTGTTTGGCCGTAGGACAACCCTTCGTCCCCTTCCATGATTTCGACGATATAATCGGATTCCTACGGGAGAAGGAGCCATGAGGACGCTCAAAGGCATCGCCGCCTCAGCGGGGATTACCGTGGGGAAGGCTTACATCTACCGACCTGCCGAGCTGACTGTCGAGCGACAGAGGGTGGAGGATACCGAGGCGGAGCTGGCCCGCCTCCAGAGGGCCTTGGACGAATCCAAGGAGCAGCTATCGGAGATCTACGCCAAGGCCGAGGCCGAGGTGGGGGAGGAGACGGCCCGCATCTTCGAGGCTCACCTGTTGATCCTCGACGACCCTGCCCTCTTGGAGGAGGTGAGAGGCAAGATCGAAGGGGAGCATCTCAACGCCGAGGCCGCCCTGGCCGATGCCATCGAGGGCTACGCAGCCATCTTCGACGCCATGGAGGACGAGTATATGCGCGCCCGCGCCGCCGACGTCAGGGATGTCGGGCAGCGGGTGCTGCGCAACCTGTTGGGCAGCGAAGGGGAATCCCTGGCGGGCCTCTCCTCCCCGGTCATCGTCGTCGCCCAAGATCTGACCCCCTCCGACACGGCGCAGATGAACAAGGAGATGGTGTTAGGCTTCTGCACCGCCATGGGCGGCACAACCTCACACACAGCCATCATGGCTCGCATCTTGGGCATACCCGCCGTGGTCGGGCTGGGCGACGCCGCCCTCTCCATCAGGAGCGGCGATACGCTGATCATAGATGGGGGCGAGGGGATCGTTAGGGTCAATCCCGATGAGGAGACGATAGAGAGGTACACTAGGTTGGAGAGGGAATTCAAGGTGCGGCGGGATGAGGCGAAGGTAGCGGCTCAGCTTCCGGCGCGCACCCGCGATGGCCATCGCGTGGAGGTTGTGGCCAACATCGGTGATGTGGATTCGGCCAGGATAGCCCTGGAGTATGGCGCCGAGGGGGTGGGGCTATTGCGCACCGAGTTCCTCTACCTCGACCGCACCACCATGCCCAGCGACGAGGAGCAGTACGAGGCCTATCACGCCATCGCCGAACTCATGGGCCAGAGGCCGCTCATCATCCGCACCCTGGACATCGGTGGAGACAAGCAGCTCCCTTACCTCGACATCGGGGAGGAGCTCAACCCCTTCCTTGGCTGGCGGGCCATCAGGCTCTGCCTGGAGCAAACCGACCTCTTCAAGGCTCAACTGAGGGCTATCCTCCGGGCCGGCCATGGGCACAACGTCAAGGTGATGTTTCCCATGATCGCCGATGTGGAAGAAGTAAGGCAGGCCAAGAGCATTCTGGCCGAGGCCAGGGCCGAACTGGAGGCATCTGGCATCCCCTTCGCCTCCGATGTGGAGGTGGGGATCATGGTGGAGATCCCTGCGGCGGCTATGGCGGCTGACATCCTGGCCCGTGAGGTGGACTTCTTCAGCATCGGCACCAACGACCTCATCCAATACACCATGGCCTGCGACCGCACCAACGAGCGGGTCTCCTACCTCTATGAGCCCCTGCATCCGGCTATCTTAAGGCTGGTAAAGAGAGTGATAGATGCCGCTCACAAGGAGGGGAAGTGGGTTGGCATGTGTGGGGAGATGGCTGGGGAGCCCCTGGCCATCCCCATCCTCTTGGGTTTGGGGCTGGATGAGTTCAGCATGAACGCGTCGGCCATCCCTGAGGCGAAGGCCATCATCCGCTCCCTGAGCCTGGCTGAGGCGGAGGAGATCGCTGCTAAAGCTCTGAAGCTTCCCAGCGCCGAGGAGATAAGGGCCTATGTCAAGAGAATGCTCTCGCTCTGACATATAGGACGAGGAAGAGGATTGGCATTATGTTTGTCGGTTTGCAGGGAGTGGAGGTTTTAGCTGGGCTCGATTCCAGTATTGTCTAAGTCCCAATGATCAGCGTCGAGGGGCTGATAGCAGCCTTTGGCGAGCAATTTGGGGAGCACCCCCCGCCGCGGCTGGTACGTGCCCCCGGCCGGGTTAACCTCATCGGCGAGCATACCGATTATAACGACGGCTTCGTGTTGCCCATGGCTATAGACCGCGCCGTCTGGCTAGTGGTGCGACCGCGGGACGACCGCCAGGTGATTGTCAGCTCATTGGATTTCGGAGGGACGACTAGCTTCTCCCTGGACGAAATCAGCCACAATGCCGACCAGCTTTGGAGCAACTACCTGCGGGGCGTAGCCTGGGCCTTGCAAGAGCAGGGGTATCGGCTGCGGGGGATGGAAGGGGTCATCGCCGGCGATGTGCCCATCGGGGCTGGGCTGTCCTCGTCAGCAGCGACGGAGGTGGCGGCGGCCAAGGCCTTCCAGGTGGTCAGTGGCTTCGATTGGGACGGGGTCACAGTGGCCTTGGCCTGTCAGCGAGCGGAGAACGAGTTCGTAGGGATGCGCTGCGGCATCATGGACCAATTCATCGCCGTCCTGGGGCAAAGAGGCCACGCCCTGCTAATTGACTGCCGCAGCCTGGCGCACGAACTGGTGCCGTTGCCGACGGGGCTCAGGGTGGTGGTAGCTGACACCATGAAGCGCCGGGGCCTAGTTGACTCGGAGTATAACCTGCGGCGCCAGCAGTGCGAGGAGGGGGTGGAACGATTGCAGGAGCACTTGCCCGGCATCCGCGCCCTAAGGGACGTCTCTTCAGCCGACCTGGTCCGATACGGACACACCCTGCCCGAGGTTGTCCGTCGGCGCTGCATGCACGTGGTTCAGGAGAACGAACGGGTGCTAAGAGCTGTGGCCGCGCTGCGGGAGGGGGACGCTGTCGCCTTCGGCCGGCTTATGAACGCTTCTCATGCCAGCCTACGTGATTTATACGAGGTCAGTTGCCGCGAATTAGACTTGATGGTGGAGATCGCCCGCTCGGTAGATGGCTGCTTAGGGGCTCGTATGACCGGGGCAGGTTTCGGTGGCTGCACCGTCAACTTGGTGGAGGAAGGGGCTGTATCACGGTTCCAAGAGATAGTGCGCAAGGCGTATGAGCGCCAAACCGGTCTCGCCCCTCATCTCTACGTCTGTGCTGCCAGCGAAGGGGCTGGGGAGGTGGAATGGAAGGCAAAGCCCTAATTCGTTGCGAGAGCTTGTCCATCCTAACCGCTACCAAACATAAAAAGGGAAGGCTTTACAAGCCTTCCCTTTTTGCGGAACATAATAGCGCGTCAGACTGGGGCGTTAGAGAACGCCCCTTCCTCAGATTGTAGTGTATTGAGAGGGCTTGCATAGATGGGCCTTCATGTGCATCAAGGGGTGTTAAAGGTGGAGGAGATAAAAGCGGAATATAAAGAGGTGAAGGGGAAGTACGATGTGATCATCATTGGGGCGGGGTTGGTTGGCTCCATAATCGCCCGCTGGCTCTCCAAGTACGAGCTGGACATCCTGCTCATTGATAAGGAGCCCGATGTCGGCACCGGCACCAGTAAGGCCAATACGGCCATCGTCCACGCTGGTTACGATTCTCCCTTCGGCACGACGAGGGGCTGGATGGTCGTGAAGGGCAATCGCATGTTCGGCCAGATGTGCGAGGAGCTAGATGTGCCCTTCAAAAGATGTGGCACCTATGTGGTTGCCCTAAGCGATGAGGACCTGAAGACCCTGGAGAGGCTGCTGGAAAACGGGCGCAGGAAGGGGGTGCCTGGGCTGGAGATAATCTCCGGCGAGGAGATGCGCCGTCGCGAGCCTTTGGTTAACCCGGAGGTGAAAGGCGCCCTCTACGCCCCCACGGGTGGGATCACAGACCCTTTCATGCTCACCGTCGCGGCCGCTGAGAACGCGGTGATGAATGGGGTGAAGCTGATGCTGGAGACGAAAGCCCTGGACTTCGTCTTGGAGCCCCTCTCGCTGCACAAGAAGCGGGTCGCGGGGGTGGTCACCAACCGTGGCACCTTCCTGGCCGACGTCACCATTGGCTCTGCTGGCCTCTATTGCGACGAGCTGATGGAGAAGCTGGGCATCAAATATGACTTCTACGTCAGGGCCCGCAAGGGGGAATACTACGTGTTCGACAAGGCCAAGAAGGTGCAGGTGAAGACCGTCCTCTTCCCCTGCCCCACCCCCATCACCAAGGGCATCCTGGTCACAACCACCATCCACGGCAACATGCTTCTGGGCCCCACAGCCGTGGAGGTAGAGGATAAGGAGGATACCTCCGTCACCCGCGAGGGGCTAGAGGAGCTGCGGAGGGGAGCCAAGAGGCTGGTGCCCGACCTGGAGTTGACGGATGTGATCAGGACCTTCGCTGGCCTGCGGGCTGGAGGCTACCTCCATGACTTCATCATCGAGGCCCCGCCGGAGCTGTGGGGATACATCAACCTGGCGGGCATCGAATCGCCCGGAATGACCTCTTCCCCGGCCATCGCCGAGTACGTGGTGGATCTGGTGCGAGAGCAGGGGTTAAAGCTTAGGGAGAAGCCGAATTGGAATCCCATTCGCATTGGCCGCCCCGATTTCAGCGAGCTTTCCCCTGAGGAGCAGGCGGCCCTGATCGAGAAGGACCCTCGCTATGGTCGCATCGTCTGCCGCTGCGAGACGGTGACCGAGGGGGAGATCGTGGCCGAGATCCACGCCCCCGTCCCCGCTCGCACCTACGATGCCATAAAACGCCGCACCCGGTGCGGGATGGGTCGCTGTCAGGGGGGCTTCGACACGCCACGGGTTATCGAGATCCTATCTCGCGAACTGGGCATCCCACCCACGGAGGTGATCAAAGAGGGCCGGGGTTCCAACTTCCTGACCCGGCCGACGAAGGAGGGCCACAGAGAGCACAGAGGGCACGAAGCAACATCGGCCAGTCCTTCGTGTCCTCTGTGAATCTCCGTGTTCTTTGTGCTACAGGGAGGATAAGATGCTCGAGAGGCGCTGCGACGTGGCGGTGATCGGCAGCGGTCCGGCGGGGCTGGCGGCAGCCATAGCTGCCAAGGAAGCCGGCGCACAAGACGTGGTGGTCATCGAACGCGACCTGGAGTTGGGCGGCATCCTCCTGCAGTGCATCCACAACGGCTTCGGTTTGGAGTTCTTCAAGGAGGATCTCACTGGCCCTGAATACGCTTATCGGTTCATCGAGCGGGCCAAGGAGGTGGGGGTCGAAGCCCTGGTGGATACCTTTGTCTTAGATTTGACCCCGCATCGGGAGATCTATGCCATTAACAGGCGGGATGGGATGATCAAGCTCGACGCGCGGGCGGTGGTTCTGGCCATGGGCTGTCGGGAGAGGCCCCGCGGAGCGCTGGCCATCCCCGGCACCCGGCCAGCTGGCGTCTACACCGCCGGCACCGCCCAGCGGCTGGTGAACATCGAGGGTTACATGCCCGGGGAGCGCTTTGTCATCCTGGGCTCCGGCGACATCGGGATGATCATGGCCCGCCGCCTGACCTTCGAGGGGGCCAAGGTGGAGCGCATGATAGAGATATTGCCCTACGTCAGCGGGCTGAAGCGCAACTACGTCCAGTGTGTGCTGGACTACGACATCCCCCTACAGCTCCAACACACTGTCATTGACGTTAAGGGTCGCGATCGGGTGGAGGCGGTGGTCTCGGCCCAGGTGGACGAGAGCTGGAAGCCCATCCCCGGAACCGAGGAGGTTATCCCCTGCGATACGCTCCTTCTTTCGGTGGGGCTCATCCCCGAGAACGAGCTCTCCAAGAAGGCGGGGGTGGAGCTTGACCCCCTGACCGGCGGGCCCTACGTTGATGAAAGGATGATGACCAACATCTCCGGCATCTTCGCTGCGGGCAACGTGGTCCATGTCTACGACCTGGTGGATTGGGTGACCGAGGCTGGCCTTCTGGCCGGGCACCACGCTGGCGAGTATGCCATCCAGCGGAGAAAGGAGTCTGAACGTAAGCTGAGGGTGGCCGCTGGCGATAACGTGCATTACGTGGTACCCCACGTCCTCGATCCCCTGAGCCTGGAGCGAGAGCCTCAGGAGCTGCAACTCAGGGTCCAACGGCCAGTGGAAGCTCCGGTCTGGGTCAAGGTGGAGGCCGATGGGAAGCTGGTGAAGCGGAAAGGGGAACGATACGCCCGACCCAGTGAGATGATCATGGTCAAGCTATCCCTGGAGGATCACGACAAGATCGTCGGCGCGAAGGAGCTCTCTGTGCGGGTGGAGGAGCGAGAGTAAGGGGTGGTTTTCCAAAGGGGGCAAGATGACCGAGAAGGTAACCAAGCTGGTTTGCGTCACCTGCCCCGTTGGCTGCGAGCTTAAGGTGACCCATGAGGGCAAGAATGTGCTGGAAGTTGAGGGCCATCAATGCAAAAGGGGCGTGGAGTACGCCGAGCAGGAGATCGCCGACCCCAGGCGGGTGGTCATCACTACCGTCCGGGTTAAAGGCGGGTTCCATCCTCTGGTTCCGGTGCGCTCCACTGAGCCGGTGCCCAAGGCGAAGATCTTCCCCATCCTGAGAAGGCTGCGGGAAGTGGAGCTGGAGGCACCGGTGGAAATGCATCAGGTGGTGCTGCCCAACGCCGAAGGGACGGGGGTTGATGTAGTGACCAGCCGGCCTCTCCCGGCCAGGTCGGATTAGCCGCTTGCGGCCAGGAAAGCCCATGATTAGCGAGAAGGAAGGGGTGAGCCAGGGGTAGGTGCGGCCCAGGTGAGGGGGATTGGTCATCGCCTACGAGCCCATCTGGGCCATCGGCACTGGCAAGCCAGCTACGGGGGAAGGAGCAAACCAGGTAATCGGGCTAATCCGCCGCACCATCGCCGGGTTATACGATGAGGCGACGGCTCAGGCGGTCCGCATCCAATATGGCGGCAGCGTCAACCCTGGAAACATCGCCGAGTTCATGACCCAGCCTGAGATAGATGGCGCATTGGTTGGCGGGGCCAGCTTAAGGGCTGCTGACTTTGTGGCCATTGTCCGGGAGGCGGAGCGGATCAAAGGGCGGTGAAGCCAAGGCTGAGAAAGCGCCCTCTGAGGGGGAATAAGGAAATAACGAAGGGAAAAGGTATCACTGTTCTTGGCATGCTGCTATCTATCCAGTCCCCATAGGCAAGCCACACCTCTCCTCATCCCCGAAATTCCTCCCCGTGCTTGATCCGTCTGCCATAGCGAGTTATATTTGTCTCGATCGCCTATCTGTGGTAAAATGGCAAGGCGTCACCCCTTTGTCCCTTCACGCACTTTGGAGGAAATGGGGCATACGGACTCCGTTAGGCGAATTTGTCAGATCAGGAGGGAGGATGGCCGGATATATGCCCTTTACGCCGATAGCCGCTCTGCTTCTAGGGGCGATCCTGAACCTGCTGCCGCCCAGAGTTAGGGCGATAGGCCCTCGGGAGCGAGGCATCTTAGCCTTCCTAACGGCCGGCGCTTCATTTATCCTCTCTCTTTCCCTCTTGGGAGAGGCGCCTCTGAGCTTCACCATCTCCCATTGGCGTCCCTTGGCCCAATTCGGGGGCGAATTGGCCTACCGCCTCGATGACCTGGCTCTTGCCTTCGTTTTGTTGTTGACCTTTACCAGCGCAGCGGCCATACTCGCCTCGCTGAACTCCTTCATCCACGAGGAGCCAGCTTATCTCTTAACGAAACCTCTCCCCGGAAAATATGAGAGAATGTATAACTGGGGGGAATGCAATACTCCCAACGAGAACTCTCTCCGTCTGCTGGTAAAGCGGTGCATCCTTGCTGTTTGTGCATGCTCCTATATTTTCCGGAGAGAGTTCTCGTTGCCGACAGTAAACGGGGAGAGGTTTCGTTATGCAGCGATCCTCACCCTCTTGGCTGCCGGCATCAGCTTCTTCCTCTCGGCTAACCTGCTCACGTTGTATGTGAGTTGGGGATTCCTCGACCTCTCCATGCTCTTCCTCTTCGGCGCTCACGATGGGAAGGAGGAAACGGCAAAAGACCTGACCAAGGCACTAGCGGCGTCGCATTTGGCTGGCTTAGCCCTGCTGATGGCAGCCCTGCGCCTCGGCCAAGACGTGGGGCAAATGGCTTCTCTCCCCACCTCCGTCGCCTTCCCTTTCCTCCTCGCTGCCCTGCTCCGCCTTGGTCTCTACCCCCTCCACCTCTGGCTGCCAACCAACATGGAGGGATCATCGCCAGCCGTTGCTCTGCTCCACATCCTCCCCACAAGCGCTGGTATATACCTCTTGATGCGCCTTTCTGCCCTCTCGCCGCAGGGATTGCCCCAGAAGGACATGCTGTTGTTCATGGGCGGCTCAGCCCTGGTGGCCAGCGCCCTCCTCCTTTGGCGAGGAGAGGGGTCGAGGGGATGGTATTCCTACCTGCTCGTTAACCAGGTCGCCTATGCGGTTTTAGCCATGGCCTTAGATGCGTCCCCTCGAGGGATTATGGCTGCTTTGTTGCAGACGCTGAATCTAGTCCTCGCTTGCAGCATCCTCTTCTTGAGGGGGAAATCAGATTGGGTAGGGGAGAGGGTTATCCTAGGCGTGGCTGTCGCCTCGTTGCTCGGGTTGCCTCTCACCCTGGGCTTTCCCGCCCGCTGGCTCGTCTATGGATTAGCCTTCGAAGGGGAGCATGGAGCTCTCATCGTCGCTGGCGCGGCAGCCAACCTCATCACCGTAGCGCCATTGCTTGATTTCCTCTTGAATCAAGGGGAGGGAAGGCGCGACAGGGTGGGCCTGATAGGTTTAGGCTTGCTGATTGTTCCCCTTCTCCTCTTTGGATTCCTACCCTCAGTGCTCCCCATCAAGTTACTGGGTGGCGAGGCCTGGCTCACCCCTGTAGGCGGAGGCAGGGCTGCCCGGAGCCTCGCTCTGCTTTTGCTTCCCCCACTCGGGGGCTATCTGCTCCATCGCCGAGGATGGGTTCTCGACCGCATCGGCTCTTTAATGAAGGGCCTCGCTAAACAAATGATGCGTATGCCCACAATACGATACAGCGAGACCGTTCATCACCTCTTGAATAAGCTCTGCGCCGTCATAAGCCTGGAATGGCTCTACCGTTCCCTTTGGTGGCTCTCCCTCAAGGTTGGCAAAGTCCTTCAGGTCGCCATGGGCGCCATCGAGGGGGAACGCTGTCTCGGCTGGTTGCTCCTCTCCGCCTTCGTGGTCACCTTACTCTTGCTCGGTGATTGACCATGCCATCATTGACCCAGGTCTTAGAGTTTCTATCCTCTCTATCAATAAGGCAGATCATCGTCGGCTTAATCTTTACCTCCAGCACCATCGCCGTCATCGAGGTCTGGCTCCTCTCCCTGCCGGCACTGCTGGGCCAGTATGTATTCGTCGGATTGTTGCTGAGCAGGTTCATTCGCCCCGAAATGGCCGCGGTGAAGGTCGTAACCGGCGGGGTGAGTTGCCTCATCCTTCTCCTAACGGCGTGGCACGCTGGTTGGCGAGGCGGCCCAAGGCCAAAAATCGAACCCTGGGCCCCCGGCCATATGAGCCTCACCTTCCGCCTCTTCGCCCTCATCCTGGTGGGGATCGCTGCCTACGGACTGTTCGTCACCTATCCCCTTCGAGACGTGGCAAGGGAGATCAACTTCGCTTGCTACTGGCTAGCCCTGATGGGCTTTCTGGCGGTGGTCTTGAATAGGGAGCCCCTCCCAGTGGGGCTTGGGCTCCTGACATTTGAAAGCGGCTTCGAGGCCCTCTATGCCACCCTTGAGGAGAGCCTGACCGTGGCCGGGCTTCTGGCGGGGGTGAACATCCTCGCCGCCCTAGCCATCGCCTACCTTGCCTCGATGACGAACAGTCTCGCTGAGTAGCCATAAATTGCGTATAAAAGATTCGGATCGCAATATAGCGAGACTGTTCGTCAGCGGCAGGAGGAGACA
>CAYQVA010000038.1:0-10971 GCA_964420815.1 uncultured Anaerolineae bacterium | reverse complement strand
GGGGCAGGTCGGTGAGCTTTATGCTGCCTATTTGAAGAAGCGCGGCGAGACCTACATGACCATCGAGACGGGGGCAGCGCCCCACGCCGAGGAGTTAGTGGAGATGGCCATCGAGGAGGAGGGCTACGAGGGGGTGGCCCTGGGAGTGGTGGAATGCCTGAGCGGGGCGCGGAGGGGCGTCATCATCCTCAACGTGCCCAACCGGGGGGCGATCGAGGGGATGGGCGAGGAGGACGTGGTCGAGGTCACCTGCTACCTCTACAAGTCCCTGATAAGGCCCATCGCCATAGGGGCCGTCCCCGACAGCGCCCTGGGCCTTATGAAACAGGTCAAGGAGTACGAGCGGCTCACTGTTGAGGCGGCTATTTCTGGGTCCTACCGCCTGGCCCTGAAGGCCCTGGCCCTTCACCCCCTGGTGCCGACCTACGAGGTAGCCAAGTGCATCCTCGACGACTACATCGAGGCCCATGGGGACCTTTTCCCTGAATTGAAGTGACTAGGAGGTGCATTGTGCGAGGATTTATGGGCTGGATAGAGAGATTGGCCCAGCAGCGGCACGTGCGAGCGATAGGCCGCGGGTTCACGGCGGCATTGCCCATTATCATTTTGGGGAGTTATGCCTCGGCCTCGGTGGCCCTCCTTCAGACCCTCGTCGCTTTGGGCCTGATCCCCGCCGATGTCAGCGCGGCCTACAGCCGGAGATTGGCGGTGGCCCCAAACCTGGCCATGGCTGCCATGGGGCTTGCCCTCTCCTTCTCCGTCGCCTATCACCTGGCTAGGGGCTATCACCTGAAGGAGCTGAGGTCTGGCTTCTCCTCCGCCGTCGCCTACCTGATGTTGATGTTCATAGCGATAGGTGTCAGCAGGGGGGTTGCCGCCGATCGCGCTGCCCTCATCATCGGTAGCCCCGTTGTGGCCATCATCGTGGCCTTTGTGAGCGTTGAGGTGCAGCGCT
This sequence comes from uncultured Anaerolineae bacterium, assembly GCA_964420815.1. Taxonomy (GTDB): domain Bacteria; phylum Chloroflexota; class Anaerolineae; order CAYQVA01; family CAYQVA01; genus CAYQVA01. Next base: position 10,016 of record CAYQVA010000038.1, on the reverse strand, counting down.
TCTTAACATGGCGGAAGCGAGCTGACTGTGAATTAAGGTGATCTATGGAGGAGATAGAGGTGGAAAAGTATCGGGTTTTGATGTTTTGCGCGGCAGGCATGTCCTCCAGCCTATTGGCGACAAAGACTATGGAGGCGGCGAAGGATAAAGGGGTTGAGTTAGAGATGACGTTGCTCTCCGCAGCAGAGGCGGGTATATATGACTTTGGTAGAAATCCTGTGGATCTGGTGCTGGTCGCCCCCCAGGTGAGATACAGGAAGATTTCTATCAAAAGGGCATGCGCACCCTATGGCATACCTGTCGAGGACATCGATCCGGTCACCTTTGGGATGGTAGATGGCAAGAAGCTGTTCGAGCAGATAAAGCATGCGCTACAGTCGAAGGGGAGGTAAGGAATGGAGAAGTATCGAGTTTTGATGTTCTGTGCCTTGGGTATGTCCTCCAGCCTATTGGCGACAAAGACTGTGGAGGCGGCGAAGGATAAAGGGGTTGAGTTAGAGATGACGTTGCTCTCCGCAGCAGAGGCGGGTATATATGACTTTGGTAGAAATCCTGTGGATCTGGTGCTGGTCGCCCCCCAGGTGAGATACAGGAAGATTTCTATCAAAAGGGCATGCGCACCCTATGGCATACCCGTCGAGGACATCGATCCGGTCACCTTTGGGATGGTAGATGGCGAGAAGCTGTTCGCCCAGATCGCGCGGGCGGTTAAGAAGTAGGGTTGGGGGATCACACCCTGGAGACGACCATCACTCTGGTCCGGGGGGAGGGGCAGGCCGAGGAGGTCGCCGCCCAGGAGGGGGATTGATGTGCTAATCAGAGGATTGCTCATCTCCACTCAAGGGTTCCTCTTCATCCTCCTCCCCGCCTACGTCATCGCCCTTTTCCTCCGGAGGTGGCGCGAAGCAGACAGGAGCCTCTTCTGGCTTGGCGCCCTTTCCCTCCTGGTTGCCCTATTGCCCATAAATCTCCTACTCAGCCTCTCCAGGCACCTGCTCCCTCGTGGTGAGGCTTTCTGGCTCCCCTTCATGCCTATCCTCATCGGTTCCCTGCTCAGCGGATTCTTTGAGGAGGCGTCGAAGTGGGGGGTTCTGAGGCTGAAGAGGGTTCGAGGCGAAGATCTGCTTGCAGGAGGGATGGCTGTCGGCTTGGGGGCTGGCTTCATCGCTAAGATCTTCCTGGGGATCGCCTTTATCGGGGTGGGGATGAGGCTGACCTTCGGCGATGTATCAACGGCTACCCTCCGAGAGATGGCCGCGATGCCGCTGGCCGCTCTAGGCCTGAAGGCCCTGGCCTCCCTGGCCGATCGCTTGGCCTTACTGACCCTGAACGCCTGCCTGGGTTTCCTGGTGGCCCAATCAATCCTCAGGGGGAGTAAGGCTCTCTTCCTCTGTGCCGTTCTAATCCACGCCAGTTTCGAGCTGATATACGGCCTCATCGGCCTCGGCCTGGAGCAGCGGGTGCTCCTCTCCAACGGCTTATCACTCCTCTTCGAGAGCGCCGTGGCCATCCTCGCTTTCCAGTGGCTCATGCGGGGTCTACCTGTGGCAGAAACGGCGTCACAGGGGAAGCGAGGGAGGAAGTGACAAGCTGCTTGTCGTCGCTGCGAAGTGCAAAATCGGGAGAATTTGCGCTCCACAGAGGTCGGTTCTTATCTATGGAGTGCGACGACTCCTGTCGTCGCTGCAGAATCAATAAGGAGACACAAAAAATGGGCGGGGAATCACCCGAGGTGATCATCGGCAAAGATGGGAAGGAGATGGTCTACGTCCCAGCGGGGGAGTTCCTGATGGGCGAGGAGAAGAGGCCCGTCTTCGTCGAGGCCTTTTATATTGACAGATACCCCGTGACCAACGCCGAGTACAAGAGGTTCGTGGATGCGACAGGGCATCCTCCCCCGCAACACTGGAGGAGGGGCGCCTACCCTGAGGGAAAAGCCGACCATCCGGTGGTCTATGTTCGCTGGAGAGATGCGGCAGCCTATGCTGAGTGGGCCGGCAAGCGCTTGCCCACTGAAGCGGAATGGGAGAAGGCGGCGCGCGGGACCGATGGAAGGGAGTATCCCTGGGGGAACGAGTTCGATAAGGACAGGTGTAACACCAATGAGTCTGGCATCTGGGACACGACGCCCGTGGGCAAGTACTCCCCGACTGGCGACAGTCCCTATGGCGTGGGGGACATGGCGGGCAACGTCTGGGAATGGACGGCCGATGGGACCGGGCTGACCGCGATGCCGCTGCGCGGTGGCTCGTGGCTCGATGGGCGTCGTGAGGCCCGCTGCGCCTTTCGCCGCAAGCACATCCCCCAGCGCAGGAACGAGTTCATCGGGTTCCGGTGCGCCAGCAGCGCCCAAGGATAGGCCTAATAAACTGAGATAGCTAGGAGGCCATAAGCTTGGAGAAGGAAGCCGAAGGTCTCGATTGGGAACAGACCCTTTTTACCACCATCCTCCACGCGGGGAACGCCCGCTCCGCGGCCAGGGAGGCGGTCGAGAGGGCCGTCGCAGGGGAGTGGGAAGAGGCGGAAAGGCTGCTTAAGGAGGCCGACGATGAGCAGGTCAAGGCCCATCAAATGGAGGCCAAGATCCTCCACACGGAGGCGCGAGGGGAGCAGGTCCCCTTCTCGATACTCCTGGTTCACGCTCTAGACCTTGTCATCCTTGCCGGGATCGAGATTGACAACGCTAAGGAGCTATTGAAGCTGCACCGGCGGGTGGCAGCTCTGGAAAGCGAGGTAAGAAGTGACCCGGATAGATAAAATCGCAGTCATCGGCGGGGGGAGCACCTATACCCCGGAGTTCATTGACGGCTTCATCCAGCACAGGGAGGAGCTGGAGGTGGGCGAGATCGCCCTCTACGACATCAACGAGGAGCGCTTGCAGATAGTCGGCGGGCTGGCAAGGAGGATGGTGGAGCACGCCGGTTTGCCCACAACTATTACCCTCACCATTGACCGGCCGGCAGCAGTGGAGGGGGCCGAGTTCGTCATCTCTCAGATCCGAGTCGGCGGGATGGAGGCGCGCATCCGCGACGAGAAGATCCCCCTCAAGTACAACGTCATCGGCCAGGAGACCACCGGCCCAGGGGGGTTCATGAAGGCCCTGCGCACCATTCCGGCTACCCTGGACATTGCCAGCGATGTGGAGAGGCATGCCCCGGACGCCTGGTACCTGAACTTCACTAACCCCTCCGGGATCATCACCGAGACCCTGATCAAGCATACCCCGCTCAAGGCGGTGGGGCTCTGTAATAACCCCATCAACTATATCCGGGGCATCGCTGAGTTTCTCCACGTTAAAGATGAGGAGGTCTTTCTCGATTGGGTTGGACTGAACCACCTGGCCTGGATCCGGGGCATCTACGTCCGCGGCGAGAATGTGCTCCCTAAAGCGCTGAAACCTCCAATTATATCCCAGCTTGCAAATACCCCCGCCTTCCCCTTCGACGCCGAGTTGCTTCAGGCCCTCGGCATGCTCCCCATCGGCTACCTCCAGTATTATTACTACCACGACCGCATGGTGGAGAAGGTGAAGAAAGCAGGCAAGACCAGGGGTGAGGTTGTCAAGGAGCTTGAGGAGGACATCCTCCAGAAGTATGCCGATCCAAAGCTGGTGACGAAGCCGCCGGAGCTGAGCAAGAGGGGTGGCGCTCTCTACTCCGAGGCCGCTATCAGGCTGATCCTCTCCCTGGTTACTGACAGGCGCGACGTGCAGATACTCAACGTGAAGAACGAGGGGAGCATTAAGGACCTGCCAGATGACGTCTCGGTGGAGGTCCCTTGTGTGGTAGGGAAGCATGGCCTCAGCCCGCTTAACTGCGGCTGGCTCCCTGAGGTGATCAGGCCTCTGGTGCTGGCGGTGAAAGCCTACGAGGAGTACACTGTGGAGGCAGGCGTCACTGGCTCGCGGGAAGCAGCTCTCAAGGCCCTGCTCGTCCACCCCCTGGTGCCTTCCTATCCTATGGCCAAGGCCCTTTTAGACGAGATGCTCGAAGCCAACCGGGATTACCTGCCGCAGTTCTTCCCACCTGCGGAGGGGACTAAAAGGTGATGGGGGCCAGGGAACATCCCCCATACCTCCACTTTCCACCAAAAAGACAGCGGAGGGAGAGCCTTGAGCGAATTTGAGGAATTGAAGGGATGGTTTGAGAAGCATTTCGCTCCAAAGCCTCGTGCCTTTGGGGTAATCATCGGTGAAGGCGGGTTCGAATCCATGGAGGAAATCTTCGCCTACCTCGATGAGGCCCGTAAGCATGGTTGCCAAGAGGTGATGATGTTCCTTGGGCTAACTAGAGAGATGCCCAGCAACCTGCCCGATTACGGTTTCCCCTTCTTGCCTATAGAGGCTGAGGAGGCCACTCAAATATCAGCAAAGGCCAAAGAGTTGGGGATGGTGCCGATATTGGAGATTTGGCCGAAGACCTTTAAGGAATCCGGCGCGAAGCCAAGCGATTTGAAGCCATATGCCGACATGGGCCTGAGCGGCTTAAGGCTGGACTGGGGGTTCACGCCCTCAGAAGTCGCAGAGATGACCAGGAATAAATATGGATTGAAGATAGCGATCAACGCTTCGGACTCATTTGTTGACATGTTCTTGGAGGAGACCATCGAAGCTAAGGCGAATTTGGAGCAGTTGCTCGGCTGGTTCAACCTCTATCCACACATAGACACGGGGCATTCCCTGGAATACGTCGTAGAGAGAGCGAAGGCATTCAAGAAGTATGGGCTGAAAGTAAACGCTATGGTCGCCGGCCAGAAGCACAAAGTTGGGCCGCTATGCCAGGGGTTGCCGACGGTTGAGAAGCACAGGTATTTATCCCCTGCAAGGGCGGCTGAGGAGCTCTTTGCCACGAAGGTGATAGACACGGTCTTCGTAGCAGACATCGCCTCGCCCGAGGAGCTGGAGGCGCTTGGGGAGGTGTGCAGCCGCTACGCGATCAAGCTCCGAGTGAAGCTCGAACCCGGTGTCAGCGAGGTTGAGAGGAAGATTTTGTTCGAGAAGGGGACTATTTTTGGCTCCCCCTCTCCACACATCAACCGATACGACCTCGCCGATAATGTCGTTAGGTCAACCCTCTTTAGAGGTACAAAGGTAACCCCCCATAACACGGTTGAGCGGCCAAAGTACTCGGTCACTATAAGCAACGTTACCAGCCTCCTGAGGTACTCAGGAGACCTGCATATAACGAAGAAGGACTTGCCTAGGGACCATAAGATAAACGTCGTCGGGCACGTTATAGAAGAGGATCAAAACCTGGTGGAAATGATAGGGCCAGGCAGCTGGTTTATCCTAGAGGAAGTGGAGTGATGACTAAGAGGATTTTGGACGCCACAGCCAGCGACTTCAAGGGGATGGGGAAGGCCGAGCTTTTGGAGAGCATCCGCTTGGCAGAAGGGCGAACCATTGACGTCGAGGTGGTGTGCACCACGGTGCCCCCCGTCAGCGGGGTTACCAACGCCGAGCTAGCCGCTGCCTTCGGCGCCGACCTGATCACCCTCAACTTCTACGACGTCCTCAACCCTATCGTCATGGGCCTCCGTAAGGGCGAGGTGCCCGTTCCCCCTGAGTATGCCCAACTCGGTGCCTTCCCCATCGGGGTCGGTGTGACCATCAACGAGGTCAAGGAGCTGGTGTGGAGGCCGGTGGGCATAAACTTGGAGCCTGTCCCGCCGGAGCGGATCACCGAGGGCTATCGCGGCCGGGTGGCCACAGTCGAGAATGCCCAGCGCGCCGTCGAGCTTGGGGCAGACTTCCTCGTCCTCACGGGAAACCCCGGATCTGGGGTTACCGGTACGACCATACTTAAGGCCATCGAGGAGATAGGGGCCGCGGTCGGCGACCAAGTCGTCCTCATCGCGGGGAAGATGCACGGCGCCGGGGTGATCGGGGAGGTGGTGACGGAGGCCGAGGTGGGGGAGTTCGCCGTCACAGGGGCCGATGTGGTCCTCGTTCCGGCTCCGGGCACCGTTCCCGGAGCCACCCTGGAGAAGATCAAAGGGCTGGTTGACCTCATCCATGAGCGTGGGAAGTTGGCATTGACGGCGATTGGGACCTCGCAGGAGGGGGCGGACGAGGGCACGGTCCGCCAGATCGCCCTGATGAGCAAGATGACGGGGGCGGACATCCACCACATCGGCGACGCCGGCTACGGTGGGATAGCCATCCCGGAGAACATCATGGCCTTCTCCATCGCCATCAAGGGCCGCCGCCACACCTACCGCCGCATGGCGCTTTCCCTGCGGCGCTAGGACGCTACACTTAGAAATCGCTGAAGCTTGCAAAGAATGGGGTGAAAGGCGATATAATTCGTCGGAATCTTCAAGAAGGAGGAGAAGGAGATGACAACCCGCAGTTCCCAACGATCACAGGTGGCTAGCCTGTACTTGACAGTGGGAGAGATTGACGTAAAAGAGAAGGTGGAGATACCTAGATGGCTGGAGATAGGGCGGAGGCCCACCAGGATAGGCGCAGGCTTTCTGGAAAGGCAGTATCAGGAGATCAAGGATGAGATAAGGGCTGCCATTGACGAGGTGCTGCCTACCGGGAAATACACCCTGGGGCCCAATGTCCAGGCCTTCGAGGAGGAGTTCGCCGCCTACTGTGGGACGAAGTATTGCGTAGGGGTCTCCTCCGGCACGGAGGCGCTTCACCTGGCCATCATGGCCTGTGGCGTCGGGCCAGGCGATGAGGTGATAACCACCTGCAGCACCTATGTCTCCACTGCCTTCGCCGCGTCCTATGTGGGCGCGACTCCCGTATTCGTGGACATTGACCCCATCTCCTACAACATGGATGTCTCGAAGGTGGAGGAGAAGATCACCGAGAAGACGAAGGCCATCATCCCCGTCCACCTCTATGGGCAGCCAGTGGATATGGACCCCCTCAACGAGATAGCTAAGCGCCACGGGCTTTGGGTGATCGAGGATGCAGCCCATAGCCCTGGTGCCCTGTACAAGGGGCGCAAGACCGGCTCCTTGGGCGACATCGGCTGCTTCAGCTTCTACCCTGGCAAGAACATCGGAGCTTACGGCGATGGGGGCGCCATCACCACCGACAGTGAGGAGCTGTATGAGAAGATCAAGATACTGCGCTACATAGGGCAGAAGGTTAAGTTCGTTTACGAGGTGGTCGGCTTCAACGAACGTCTGGACGAGCTGCAGGCCGCTATCCTGCGCGTCAAGCTGCGCCACCTCGATGAGTGGAATGAGCGCCGGCGGAGGTGGGCGCATCTATATAACGAGCTGCTAGAGGGCCTGCCTATAGTTCTCCCCAAAGAGAGCGACTTCGCTAAGCACGTCTATTATGCCTACACTATCCGCTGCGAGAACCGGGAGAACCTGATGGAATGGCTCGCCGACAGGGACATCGGCACATTCGCCATGTATCCATACCTCGTGCCCCTGGTGAAGGCATATAGATTCCTCGGCTACAAGGAGGAAGACTTCCCCATCGGCGCTAAGTACGCCCGACGGTTCCTCTGCTTGCCCATGTTCCCCGAGCTGACCGAAGAGGAGGTCAGGACGGTGGCAGGGGCGATACGAGAGTATTACTCATCCTAAAACGAAATGTCTCTCCGTTTGCTCACGGAGTATTGCGTTCTTGTTGTTTCGGAGAGACATTTCGTTGGGAGGGGATGGCATGTCGAAGAACATAAAGGTCGTCGTCTTAGGCGGCAGCGGGGTGGTCACCCCAGAGCTGGTAGACGTGCTCGTTCAGGAGTCGGAGCGGAGGCCCCCCCTCGACCTGGTGTTAGTTGGCCGAACCAGGGAGAAGCTAGAGGTAGTAGGAAGGCTCTGTCAGCGCATGGCCGAGCGGGCTACTACCGAGCTCAACGTCTCTTTCACCACAGATGTCGAGGCCGCCCTGGACGGAGCTGACTATGTGATCAACCAGATTCGGGTAGGAGGGCTCAAAGCCCGTGCCTTCGATGAGTCCTTCCCCCGGGAATTCGGCATCCCTGGCGAGGAGACGGTTGGCCCCGGGGGCTTTGCCCTCTCCCTGCGCACCGTGCCGGTAGTTTTGGATTACTGCCGGCTTGTGGAGAAGCTGGCACCCAAGGCCATCTTCCTCAACCAGACCAACCCCAGCAGCGTCGTCCAATACGCCATCACACGCTACACGCAGGTATCGGCCATAGGGCTCTGCAACTCGCCTGTTGACTTGATTAAGGGCATCGCCGAAATCCTCGAGGCCCCTGTAGAGGAGCTTTCCGTTTCCTACGTGGGCCTGCACCACTTCGGCTGGGTGACCAAGGTGAGGTGGAAGGGCGAGGATATGATGCCGGTGGTGCTGGAAAGGGTGGGGGATAGATTGGGGATAGACCCTGAGATCATCCAAGCTATCGGGGCCGTCCCCTGCCCTTACTTCCGTTACTTCTTCCACCCTGACCGCATGCTGGCCAAGCAGCGGGGTCGCAAGCCGCGGGCTGAGGAGCTCCTGCAATTGTATGCCGCCATGCTGGAGGAGTATAAGGGATGGAGCTCGTCTGAGAAGCCAGAGATCCTCGCCAAGCGAGGCGCCCTGTGGTATAAGGAGATAGTGGTGCCCGTGCTGCTGGCCATCATCAACGACAGCCGGGAGCAGTTCATCGTCAACGTGGTCAACAACTCCACCATCCCCTTCCTCCCCGAGGAGGCCATCGTGGAGGTGCCGGCCATAGTCGGGCTGAATGAGATTCGCCCCTTGACTGTGGATGTCAAGGCTATCCCACCCGATGTGGTGGCCATGCTGCAGCTCAACTGTGCCTACGAGATGCTTATGGTGGAGGCGATAGTGGAGAGATCTTACCCTAAAGCCCTGCGCGCTCTCCTGCTTAACCCCTTGGTGAGCAGCGTAGATCAGGCCAAGGGAATACTGGATCGCGTCTGGTCAGAACCCTGATTCAGGAGCGAGGGATGTCATATATGCGTGAGGAGATCTTCGAACAACCACGAGTGCTTGCCGGGCTCATCGAAGCCGAATGGGAGAGCATCAAAGGCGTTGCTAGGGAGGTGAAGCGTCGTGGGTTTCAATACATGGTCATTGCCGCCAGGGGCAGCTCCGATAACGCCGCCACTTATGGTAAATACCTCTTCGCCGCGCACAACCGCCTCTCCGTCGCCTTGGCCACCCCCTCCCTCTATACCCTCTATGGGACGCCGCCGCGTCTAAGTGGGGCATTGGTTATGGGCATCTCCCAGTCGGGCAGGTCGCCGGATGTCGTCCAGGTGCTAGCCGATGCCCGCCGCCAGGGGGCGCTTACCCTGGCCATCACTAACGTGGCCGACTCTCCTCTGGCCGAGACGGCGGAATATGTCATCCTCTGCCACGCCGGGGAGGAGCGCAGCATCGCCGCCACCAAGACCTACACCACTCAACTCATGGCTCTGGCGTTGCTTTCGGTCGCTTTGGCCGAAGATGAGGAGAGGCTTGCGGCCATTAATGCCCTGCCTTCTGCCTTAGAGGAAACGCTGGGCTTAGAGGAGGTGGTGGAGAGGAGTGCCGAGCGCTACCGCTATGCGGATAAGTGTGTGGTCCTCGGCCGCGGCTACAACTATGCCACCGCCTTTGAGATCGCCCTGAAGCTCAAGGAGCTGACCTACATCTTGGCCGAACCCTATTCCCCAGCCGACTTCGTTCATGGCCCCATCGCCGTCGTCGAGGAGGGCTTCCCGGTCATCCTCGTCGCCCCCACTGGCCAGGTCTATGATGATATATATCAGCTAGGTGAGACGCTGCGCGAGAAGGGGGCGGAGCTGGTGGTCATCTCGGACCGCGATGAGGTTCTCGCCTTAGCGAAGACGCCGTTGCGGCTGCCAGTCGCTGTCGAGGAGTGGCTCTCGCCCATCACCTGTGTTGTCCCGGGGCAGCTCCTCGCCCACTATCTGGCCCTGGCCAAAGGCTACGACCCCGACCGCCCTCGTGGCTTACGCAAGGTAACTTTAACGATATAGTTGGAATGTTTTGGCGACGCGGCTTTGATGAAAGGTGCGTCTCAAATTCGTCGGGATGTGGTAAAATATGGGAAAAACAAAGGACT
>CAYQVA010000037.1:4330-11103 GCA_964420815.1 uncultured Anaerolineae bacterium | reverse complement strand
GTTGACCACTTCTTCCAGCCCCTGATGAATATGGTCAACTGCTCGCCGGTGGCCGTGATGGTGGTGTGGAACTCCCCAAAGGGGCCAGGAGCGGTCCTGGGATAGTGAGGGAGGTTCACATCGGTCCAGACGACGCTGGGTGCCCAAGGGTTGATCCCCCCGCTGAAGTCGAAGCCCACTTGCATGCGGTATTCATATCCCGAGGCATGAGGGCCGCCTACCGTCGAGCGGATCATGCCACGCATGGTGAACTGATAGGTGGTGTCGGGCACGACATTGACGGTCTGGTAGATGCCCGCATAACGGTCAGGGTCCGTGCTGTCTTGACCCAGGGCGCAGATCTCTATCCCCTGGGAGTGCTCCCCCTCGAAGACCACCGGATCCCAGACGTCATCCCAAAAGACATAGGTGGCCAGCCCACCGTTGTCGAACCTGTGCCAACCCAGCCCTACCCCATCAGGGCCGAAACCCGCCTCGAAGTTGCCATTCGCTATGAGGTTCGAAGAAGCGGAGCTCGTGGCGTAGATAGCCGAAGAGCCGGGTATGACCAAGCCCTGTCCCACGTAGATCAGGTCCGGATCGGCGATGCCGTTCGCCTCCGCAAGAGCACTGACGGTGGTGCCGAAACACAGGGCCAGGGCGGAGAGGGTATCCCCCTGCTGGACAGTGTAGAAACCTTCTCCGCCGGATGATCCGGGTATGACCAAGCCCTGCCCCACGTAGATCAGGTCCGGATCGGCGATGCCGTTCGCCTCCGCAAGAGCACTGACGGTGGTGCCGAAACACAGGGCCAGGGCGGAGAGGGTATCCCCCTGCTGGACAGTGTAGAAACCTTCTCCGCCGGATGATCCGGGTATGACCAAGCCCTGCCCCACGTAGATCAGGTCCGGATCGGCGATGCCGTTCGCTTCCGCGAGGGCGCTGACGGTGGTGCCAAAACGTAGGGCCAAGGCGGAGAGGGTATCCCCCTCCTGGACGATGTAGAAGCCCTCTCCGCTAGGTGGTTCCCCAGCATGGATCGCTCCGGGGGCAAGGGATAGCACAGCCATAAGAATCAATGCTGTGAGCACAAGTGCTGTTTTCCCTTTCATCGAAAAAACCTCCTCCCCTCTGAAGAGCATGGATGCTTGGTCAGGGGGATTGCCCGCTTTGGCCCTCTTCCCTCGGATGCCTTAACCTGGCCCTTGCCCTCTTCCTAAGGAATGGGGGGAGAGGGGCATGAGCTAGCTTCCGTTCCTCCAGAAAACGCTCGAAGTCTTCACGGCGTACCCTATATTCGCCTTTCAATCGGATGGCTGGGATGATCCCTTCCCGCAGGTATCGCCTGACCGTCTGGATGTGGTATCCCAGCGCATGGGCTATATCCTCGCTGGTTAAAAGCTCTTTCTCTTCCATCCCAAACCTCGCATTGTATTGTTATGTATTATTAAATTACGTGACAGAGATATACAACATATTGCTACGTATTAGTATATCATATTTCACCGATCTTGTCAAGCCCTATCTCAGCTGGAGAGCCGTGTTGGCATCCACAAATTCGATCCCTCAGACACAACGATATGTTGTGGTATGAAAAGACGTTTACCACTACATGTTGGGGCAAAATAAAAGATACGTTACCTCAAGGGCAACGTATCTTTTCATTCAAAAACCTTACAAAATTTTAAGGTTCTTTCCTGGAAAGGGGCTCCTTGAAATCGTAGATCCCACCTTCGACCCCCCATCTCGCCCCACAGCTTCGGCATTCTAAAATCGCGCCCCTCTGACTCAGAGGCGAATGGTGGCATCCGGGGCATCGCCAGAAGGAGGTCGGCTCAACCCTCGCCTTGCTGACCGTCGTCTTGACGAAGATGCTGGGTGCCAGCTTCAGAGGAGCCATCGGGCCTTGCAACAGCCCATCGAGGAAGGCGAGCGTCTTAGCATCGAGCAGACGTTTGAAGAGGGGGAGGCGAAAGGTCGAGACAGAGAGCTGCCTCTGAAGGGTGAAGCCGACCTCCCTCAGGTGCCTCTCCATGAAGGCGGGATGGAAGTTGTAGTTGAGTTTTAGGAACTCGAGGGGCTCGTGGGAGAAGGGGTTATGGCGCTCGCAGCCCAGGAGGAAACGTATGATCCTCTTCAGGTTGCGTTTGTTAGCGTATTCCAATACGTAGGTGCCATTGGGCCTGAGGATGCGCTTTATCTCTCCCAAGGCGGTGGGGAGGTCCTGGATATGGTGCAACACCCGCACCGTCACCGCCGTATCGAAGAGGGAATCGCCGAAGGGAAGGTTGTAGAGGTCGGCGGCGACATAGATGAATCTCCCGCCCTGGCCTAACCTCGCCTGGGCTTCCCGAAGCATGGATTTGGCATAATCGAGGAGGACGACCTCTCTGTAGCCTCGATAGAGGTCAGCCAGGCGCCCGAAGCCGGCGCCGATCTCGATGAGGCGTTCGCCCCGAGGGGGGAGGAGCTTGCCCAGGGCAATGCGCTCCGCCAAGTCCTCATATTCCCGCCCTCGCCAGAATTCGGTCCGATACTCGCTCCCCTCGTAGTCGCAGATCTCGACCATGTTTAAGTCTTCGGGCGGATGGTCACCCTGCGTCTATCCCCTTCGCCCACGCTATGGGTGGTGACGGCGGGGTGATCCCTCAAGGCGAGGTGCACGATGCGGCGTTCGTGGGCGGGCATGGGCTCCAAAGCCACCGGCTCATGCGTGAGCTGCACCCTCTCGGCCATCCTCTGGGCCAGCTGTCTGAGGAAACGCTCACGCCGCACCTTATACCGCTCCACGTCTACGACGATGTTGGCCCAGCGGCGTATCTTGCGGCTGACGATCAGGCGGGTGATGAATTGTAGGGCGTTGAGGGTCTCCCCTCGCCGCCCGATGAGGATGCCTAGATCATGGCCGGTGACATCGAGGACTATAGGGAGGGCCTCCGCGGCCCCAGCTTGCTCATCGCTTTCCCGGATAGAAACCTGAGCCTCCACCCCCATCGAGGCCAGCAGCCTCTCCAGGGCTTCCTTGGCTACCCGGCCGACCTCTTCCTCCCGCGGCCTGAGGGCGCTGATCCGGACCCTCGCCTCCTCCCCTCCCAACCCCAGGAAAGCTCGTCTCCCTTCGCTCAGGACCTGGATCTCCGCTTCCTCCCTCCTCACCCCCAACTGTGCCAGCCCTTTGGCAATGGCTTCCTCGACGCTCTTGGCAGTGACCTCAACGCTTTCCCTTTCCACGTCTCTTCTCTCCTTCCCTCTTTTTCCGAGGGAGAAGGCCGCCCCATCCGCTTACGAGGTATTGCTGGATGATGCTGAAGATATTCGATGTCACCCAATAGAGGCTCAAGCCTGAGGGCACCTGCACGGCGAAGAAGCCCATCATCAGGGGCATGAGGATCATCATCTCGCTCATCGCTGCCTGTTGGGGATCACGGCTGGGGGTAGGGGGCGATATCATCTTCTGAACGACGAACTGGCTGGCCATGGTCAGGAGGGGCAGGATCAGGTAAGCGGGCATGGCCGGCCATTCCCAGTTGCTCGGCGGCCATAGCCAGGCCAATCCGTTAGGCTCGGCTAAGCTGGGGATCCACAAGAAACCCTCCTGCAAGATCCCTGCCTGAGCCATAGTGCGCAGGGCCTGGAAGAGCGCAACCCAGATGGGCAACTGGATCAGCATGGGCAGACAACCCGCGGCGGGGTTCACCCCCGCTTCCCGGTAGAGCTTCATCTGCTCCCGCGCCAACTTCTCCTTGTCCTTGGCGTATTTCTTCTGCAGGGCCATGAGCTGGGGCTGGAGATCCTGCATCGCCTTGGAGGAGCGGAGTTGTTGCAATGTCAAGGGCATGGTGAGCAGGCGGACCAAGGCGGTCAAGATGATAATGGCTATCCCATAGCTGCCAAAGACCCCGTTTATGAGCCTCAGGCTCTCAATTAAGGCATTCACAAAAGCGTTCCACAAATCTGACCTCCTATCTTGGAAGTTGGAAGTTAGAAGCTAGAAGTTAGAATTTGGAATTCTAACCCCTAACCCTTAACCCCCCAACTCCCTAATCTCTATGGCACTGGATCATATCCGCCGGGGTGGAAGGGGTGACAGCGGGCGATGCGCTTGATGGCCATCCAGCCGCCCTTGATGACCCCGTATCTCTCGATGGCCTGGTAAGCATACTCCGAACAAGAGGGGACGAAGCGGCAAGTAGAAGGCAAAGCCTGGGAGATGGTGTTCTGGTATAACCTGATGAGGCCCAAAAGCATGGCTTTCATCTATGCCTCCCTTCGTAGCAGCCTGGCGCGTTGCAGCAATTGGACGACTGCTGCCTCCACCTGCCTGAAATTTGCCTCACGGATGGGGCCGCGGGCGATGAAGACCAGATCCCATCCGGGGGCTATAGCCGGCTGGCGCAGCCTCGTAGCCTCGCGGATGAGGCGCTTGACGCGGTTCCGCACCGTCGCCTTGCCGATCCGCTGGCTGATGGCGAAGCCGAAGCGGCTGTGCGCCAAACCGTTGGGGAGGGCGCAGAGCACCAAAAGGGGATGAACCCAGGAGCGCCCTTCCCCCCGCACTCGCTGGAACTGCTCGTTCTTGGTCAAGCGATACTTCTTCTTCATGGTCCACAGCAAATGGCGATTGAGGAACAGGCTACTTCCTATGGCCTCGAACGGTCAAGACCCATCTCCCTTTAAGCCTCCGCCTCTTGAGAACCTTGCGCCCTCCCGGAGTGGACATGCGGGCTCGAAAGCCGTGCTTTCTCAAGCGACGTCTCTTCTTGGGCTGGTAAGTGCGTTTTGGCATCAGATTTCACCCCTTCACTGGTCTCCGGGGATATTATAGCCCATCCCGCCCCCGGCGTCAAACTGGGCTGTGGGACACAGGGCGGCCAAAGGGCAGCCCACACAGCGAGGCTCCCGGCGGCAATTCTCCTTCCCCAGACGGACGAGAAGAGCGTGATACTCCTGGAAGAGCTGGATATCGTGAGGCAGGTTATCCATGAAAAGCGCCTGGGCAGCGCGGTAATCGGAGCCAACGCCGAGCCTTAACCTCTCCACGATGCGACATGTGTATGCGTCTACGACGAAGATGGGCTTCCCTGCGGCGTAAAGGATAATGGAGTCCGCCGTCTCAGGCCCGATGCCGTAGATGGAGAGCAATTCCTGTCGCAAAGGGAGCAGCTCGAGGGAGAACAAGCGCTGCAGATTGCCACCATAGCGCCGATACAGAAACTCAGTGAACGCCTTCAGCTTCCTGGCCTTGACATTGTAGTAAGCTGCGGGACGGATTAACTCCGCAAGCCGTTCCTCGGATATCCGGCGCAGACCCTCCGGATTAAGAACACCCTCCGCCTTAAGGTTAGAAAGCGCCTTCTCGACGTTCGCCCAAGAGACAGCTTGGGTGAGGATAGCTCCCACGATCATCTCGAAGGGGGTTTCGGCTGGCCACCAACCCTGGGGGCCGTAGTGGTCGAGGAGGCGGCCATAGATATCCAAAAGCCTCGTGGTGATGGACATCGTCCTTATCCCCTACGGAGGATTATAGTTTTGATGGGGCAACTTAAAACCCATCTAGAAGATCGGCTATCTGACGGCGAGGATGCTGTCGGACAGGGCGGATTTAGTTGGTAGGGCAGCCTAGCTGCCCCAGAGTTAGCTTTGCCTCCTTAACTCGACCTTCTTAAGCCTCGGGTTGGGTGTGATTCCTGGGATCCTGCCCCTCTTGGCCACGGGCTTGCCGGCCACCACCTTGAGGTCGGCGGTGAAGTCTATGGGAGACGCGCTGCTGATGGCACTGCCGATGCCATACCCATCAACGGGGGCCCCCGCCTCGGCGAACTGACGGATGCGCTCCGGGGTGACCCCACCACTGACGAAGATTTTGACGTAGTCATAGCCGGCTTGATCTAAACGGGCTCTAACCTCCTTGACCAGGTCCGGGGTGACGCGCCCTCGCTCAGGTGGGGTGTCCAGGCGCACCCCCCAGAGCTTCCTTCCCAGGGCTTTAGCCACCCGTAGGCTCTCCTCAGCTTCATCCTTGAAGGTGTCCACCAGGGCTATCCGCGGCAGCTCCGGCGGCATATGCCTGTCGAAGGCCTCGGTAGCCTTCACCGTATCGCCGAAGATGAGGATCATGGCATGGGGGATCGTCCCTGCGGGCGATTTCCCCACCAGCTTGGCCGCGGCGGTGGTAGCGCAAGTGACACATCCACCCACGATGGCCGCGTACTCCATGCGCGGAGAGACGTCGGGGTGGACATGGCGTGCCCCGAAGCTGATGACGGGTATGTCTCCCGCCGCCTCGACGCATCTCCTCGCCGCCGTTGCCCAGCCGCTCTCGTGGGCCAGGATGCCCAGCATGGCCGTCTCATAGAGGCCGAAGCTGCTATAAGGGGCGGTTATGCGCAGGACCACCTCCTTGGCGCTCATCGGCTCCCCCTCAGGGAGGGCCCAAACCTCGCCCGTCTCGGGGAGGACGGTGGCCAGGAGGTCGAGCACCTCGTTCATTCCGCAGAGGATCCCCTCCCGCTCGGGGAAGACCTCCATAGTCACCACTGTGTCCGCCAGGCCCTCCTTGCGCAGTATCTCCTGGGTGCGGACGAAGTAGACATCGGCGGTCTCGCCGGAGAGGATGTGATGGCTAGGACGTAATCCCTTCATTGGAAAGCCTCCTTAAAAGCCAAGGGGGCTCGGAGGAACTCAGAACCTCTCCTGAGCCCCTCCGAGTTCCCTTGAATTCTCTGAGCTAAACTATCTTCGCCCCCAGCATCTTCTCCATGCGATTAAGGGCGAAGTTGTGCGCCTCTTGGTCG
>CAYQVA010000037.1:2585-4230 GCA_964420815.1 uncultured Anaerolineae bacterium | reverse complement strand
CGCCCCCAGCATCTTCTCCATGCGATTAAGGGCGAAGTTGTGCGCCTCTTGGTCGAAGCTGGCCACACAGGCGGGACCAGTTCAAAGCCTGATGCCAGGCCAACTATCAATGGGATCGGTTGAACGGACGATATGCATCCCCGCGTCAGAAAATCTCTGGAATGCTGCGTTCGCTTCATCCGTGTAGTCCATAACTCCGGGCACAACGACTGGAGAGGTGCAATCTTCCAGGAGGTACACATTCTCGGCCAACTTCTTATCTCGAATGTAAATGTCTTGCAGCAGATCATCAATGGTCCAGGCCACACAGTGGCTCTTAGCTTGTCCAGCGATGATGACTGCATCGAATTGCAAGAGCTTCTCGATAAACTTGACATTTCTCTGGGCAATTGGCTCTCCGTCCGGGCCCTCCAGTACCTCTGGGCCGAGGACTGAGTAATGCTCGGTCAGCGGATTGTTTCCCTTGACCTGAAAATCGGGCTGGCTATACCGCGCGATGCTGTGGAAGAAAATGGCTTCCTCAACAGCAGGAACAAGCGCGTGGCCGATACTTCCCAGCATAGCATGGTATGGCCATATGGTCAGGGCATATTTGCCCCCCTCTCTCAGGGTCCTCGTATAGTGCATGAGGTAGCGCTGTGCGTAATCCTCATCCACCTCAAGGCTAGAGCTGAGCACCGAATTGAACTTCCACCGCCCCCTCTCCACATCCTCCTCCGAAATGAGTGTAAAGGGTGCTGGATGTTCGCCCTTGTCGTTGACCCAAAATACGGAGTGGAAAATCTGCATCGCCTGGTGTGTATCCATCGTCGGACAGATCTGAGTGATTACGTCCAGGTTGCGGTAGATGAACTCACATAGCCTTCGATTGTCGTCAACCGCTCCTGTCCCGGAACGCCCACCAACGAACAATTCAAAGCCAGGAATACAGAAGGTATTCTGCACGTCCACTGCCACTAGACAGATTCTAAATCTGTCATTGGCCGCGGGCTGTATGTTATGTTGCTTCGCCCACTCCTTGGCTTCCTCGGCCCGTTCCTGATAGGGAACCTTCCAAACCTCACCAACTTTATCCGGATCGAAGTGAGGTGGAATAGGAAGTTCACGGTGTGCCATTTTATCACCTCCCTCTAGTTGATAGTTGAAGAAAGCGCTGTACCGATTCTTGGGCAGCGCATGCCCCGGGTTAGGGGGCGTGGATGACTACCCGTCCATAGTATACTCCAAAGCGGTGGACTGAGCAAGTCATTCATCCGCTGATCACCACCTCGTCTCCAATCCCCGCCTCTAATTCCTGCGCCGCGTTGCCATCGCGGATGGAGAGCTCCAGGCGACCGGAGCTGCCGATGAGGGCCAGTAGCTCTCCCTCCTCAACCTCAGCGTAGGTTCGGCTCACGCCCCAGATTTGACGCCCTTTAACCTCGATGATGCTGCCGGGACGCAGACTCCGCCCCTTAACGTCTGTGATCAGGTTGCCGAAGCGATCAATGTAGACGACGTGGCCCACCAGCGTCCCATTGGCCCGCAGCTCAGGCCGAGGGACAGGGAAGACGACAATCTCCTCGATGGGCTCGCCCAACTCCTCGAGCGGGACGCCGAGGGAGAGGTGCGCCGCCACCGGCGCGAAGATGTCCCGCCCGTGGAA
>CAYQVA010000037.1:0-2485 GCA_964420815.1 uncultured Anaerolineae bacterium | reverse complement strand
GGAACCAAGCTCCGCCAGGATATAACTCAGCACCCCATTGTCCGGGGCGACGAAGCGAGCAGTCGGCGTCTCCAGGGCGATGGCGCGGCGTTCGCCCCCCACGCCGGGGTCAACGACGACCACATGGATGGTGCCCGGAGGGAAGTGGGGCCAGGCAGCGGCCAACACATAGGCCGCTTGGCGCACATCTTGAGGGGCGATCTGGTGGGACAGATCAATGATGGCCGCCTCGGGGTTAATGCCCAGGATCACCCCCTTCATCGTCCCCACGTAGCTGTCTTCCAATCCGAAATCGGTGGTTAAGGTGATAATCGGCCTCATATAGCTCTCCAAACCCTATTTTACTGGACTGTTCAGTGATCGTCAAGGCCCTTTCTCTTAGCTTTACTCACAATCTCTTGGAAGGACATGGATTCCTCGCTTAGTGGTAAATCCCCCCACTCTGTGGGGAGGGGAAGGTTTTAAAGGATGGTTTATGTGGGCCGCACCCCGGTGACAAGCTCTCTCGCCCTTAAAGGCATTCCGATAGATAAAAGGGCGAGGGAATTTGTCACCTGGGAACGCCTTGAGGAAAATTGTGGGTGTCAAGCCTTTTCTCTTTCGAGCTTTTTGTGGTATAATAATCCCAATCCGAAGCCCGATGTCTAGATGCAGGGACTTCGGAGCCTAGGACTTCATAAAGGAGTACAGAACCATGGATCTAGAGCAAATCTTAAGCAGGGGCGTAGCTGAGATCATCGTCAAAGAGGAGCTGCTGGAGAAGCTCCGATCGGGGCGGACGCTAAGGCTCAAGCTGGGCTTCGATCCCTCTAGCCCTCACCTCCACATCGGCCATGCCGTGGTGCTCAGGAAGCTCAAGCAACTCCAGGAGCTGGGACACAAGGTGGTGCTCATCGTCGGCGACTGGACAGCCCAGATCGGTGATCCCTCAGGCCGCGATGAGACCAGACCTATGCTCACCCCCGAGGAGGTGCGGAAGAACGCCGAAACCTATATGCAACAGTTCTTCACCGTCGTCGACCGGGAACGCACCGAGGTGCGGTGGCAGAGCGAGTGGTACGAGGGGTTCACTCTGGCCGATGTCTTCAACCTGGCCAGCCGATTCACCCTGGCTCAGATGATGGCCCATGAGACTTTCCGCAAGCGCTACGAGGCGGGGAAGCCCCTCACCCTTATGGAGCTAATGTACCCGCTCCTCCAAGCCTACGACTCGGTGGCCATCCAGGCCGACGTGGAGTTCGGCGGCACCGACCAGAGGTTCAATATCTTAACCGGACGGGAGCTACAAGCGATGCTAGGCCAGGAGCCACAAGATGTTTTCCTGGTGCCGCTGCTCTCAGGCACCGATGGGCGTAAGATGAGCAAGTCCTTCTTCAATACCATTGATCTAGCTGATCCGCCGGATCAGATGTACGGCAAGGTGATGTCCCTCTCGGACGATGTGCTTATCGAGTACTTCACCTTGGTGACCGATGTCCCTGACGAGGAGATTGCCGAGATGGAGAGGGCGCTCGCTGCCGATGCCGTCAACCCCCGTGACCTGAAGATGCGCCTGGCCAGGGAGATCGTGGCCCAGTTCCATGGTGCTGAGGCGGCCAGGTTAGCTGAGGAAGAGTTCGTGCGCGTCTTCCAGCGAGGGGAGGTGCCCAGGGAGATCCCCACCTATTCACTGAGCTCCGATGAGCCGCAACCCATCATCGAGCTACTGGTCAAAGTAGGGCTGGCCCGCAGCAAGAGCCAGGCGAGACGCCTCATCGCCCAGGGCGGCGTGCGGGTGGATGGGGACCGAGTTGAGAGCATCGACTTCATGGTTCCGGTGCGGGACGGGATGGTACTTCAGGTTGGAAAGAGGAGCTTTGTGAGGCTCAAAATACCTTAGTTTCTGGTGCGAAACTGTGGAGAGCCGCCTTCAGGCCGCTACCTAGTTATGTGATAATACCCCGTTTTCGCTAGAGTCCAGTCACAAATTAAAAACCCTTTGTCCCTAAGAGGGACAAAGGGTTTTTTCATCAGTGCGGCAGGCCGTTCAGCCTTAAGGGTGAAAGGGTATGGGCATGGTTGCCTTCATGGGGGTCGGTGCGGGTGTGGCGAGCGGGGTCAGGCTGAGGCCAGAATGATATCCTAGCCCTATGCTGCCCTTCAGGATAAGGGGGAGACATACCTCGTAGAGCGAGGTCATTTCGAACTCTATGGAGGCGGAGATTTCCTTGGCGACGTCGAAGGCTATATAGGTGTAAATGCCTGGAGGCCAACCCCTCGCCCATCTGTAAAGGCGGGTAAACCCCCCATATGGATCGGCATCGAAGGATTCAAGGGAATGGTATGTTTGATTTGGATCGGTGAACCCCTCCTCTATGAGACCATTTGGTGTAAAATGGGAGCCGGTAAATGTAAATAGCTCTCCAACCGGGGCCTTCGTTGGAGAGACAGAGACCATTGGCGCTGGCGTGGGCGTGTAGGTTGGCGTGGCCGTGGGCGAGGGGGG
>CAYQVA010000036.1:0-11295 GCA_964420815.1 uncultured Anaerolineae bacterium | reverse complement strand
TCTCCAAGCGAGCGACGACCTCGTCGGTGAGGTGCTCGGCCACCGCCCTAGCATCTTCCCGTCCCACCGCCCGGGCCGCTCTAAAGATGGCGTTCACGATCCTCTCGCGGTCAAAAGGCACGATTCGACCGTCTCGTTTGCGGACTTTGGCTGCGATGCTCATCCCTGATCCTCCCTTCACACTTCCAACTCCAACTTCAACTGCCTCTTCAGTTCCTCTTCCCTCCTCTTCCTCTCCAGCAGCTTCTCGATCTCCTCGGCCAGGCTCTCTACATCGGCGAAGCCTAGGGGCCTTATCGTCCACCCACCGCAGCTTCTCCGCTAACCTCTCTCCCCAATGACTCACTCAAAGAAAGCACAGCCATAAACGCTTGTTGACCGCCGTGCGTCGCTCCGTTTTGTTAATGAGTCAAAAATATCTGTTCAACAGTTGCCAGCCAAGCTCTTCAATAGCCGTGCCCGTAGCCCAATCAAGGTAAGCCCCACAACTTCTTTGCGGGCTTCATCATAGTGTAAAATCCCCCCGCCGATGCCCACACCCACTGCCGGCTGAGGTTCCCAATAGGAGATAGAGGACGTCTGCCTCTTCATCATAATCCCAGGTAATCGTCATTATCTGACTCATCGGCCTTTAACCCACTAGATGTTGTAGCCATAAGCCATAATACCACAACATCTAGTGGTCTATCACAAGTTTAGCACAAATCGGGGAATAATGCAAGGGGGTGAACCTTAAAATTCCAGGACGCTTTGAGGAGGCATGAAGGAGATATTAAGGAGGAAAACCAAGAGATAAAAAGGAGGGCGATAGCCTGGGAGGTGTTCATCTGACACGCTCTGACACACCACCTCTGACGCGTCTGCTCGCTCTTAAGGTAAATTTCCGATTAGGCGAGCAGATGCGTCATCGCCCAAATGGAAATTTACCTTATAAGCGAGATGGTGTATCATCGCTTGCCCATAGCGAGCGAATGCATCATCAATGCCAGCTTCGAAGCCCCCAGGCTATCTATAACCCTCGATGAGCCGCTGTATCTCGCCAGGAAGCCCGTTCTGCTTGCAAAGCTCCACCAGGTCGTCCTGGTCAAGGAAGGTCACGTTCCTCCTCTCCTCGCGCTGAAGGCTCCCCTGCAGGTAGACCCGGGCCAGCTTGGTGATGCCCCCTGAGGCCACAAGCATCGCCTGGTCTACATAGACGTTTGTGTAGAGGTCATAATCGAATATGGGACGCTCGAAGGCCGCCCTCATCCGATTTAGAATGACCTCTATCTGCAGGGAGTTATAAGCGGATGTATCAACATCGCCCACCTCCGCCTCAACAGCGAGATAGAGGTATTGCCCCATAGGAAGGCGGAACTTGACCCTCTCTATATCCCTGCCGAACTCTAGGGTGCACCCTTCACCCCTGTCCTGCCTAACCTTCTCGAAACCCATATGCCGGAGCAATGGGACGACGATCGCTTGAACGAATTCCTCCCTCGAGGCATTGGCGAGGAAGTCCCTCAATCTGTCTTCAGTGATGTATAGCGGTTGGGTCTGCCCCAGAATAGCCCGCCACTCCTGCTCAAGTCTCTCCCTGGCGAGCTGCTCCATTGCCCGCGCCCTCTCGCTATCGCTCATGTTCAATAGGGAGGCCGGCAGGGAAAACTCCGCATATTCCTCAAAGCCAGTAGCCTGGCGGCGCGCCTCCACGGCCTCATCCACCAACATGTTCCCCTGGAAGCCCCAGTTAGGTGATTCCAGCATCGTGCCGGGGATGGCATCGCTGAAGGATAAAATCACATGGATGTCGTTTTGATCCAGGCCGTAGAACATATTATGCGGCTTGAACAGGCTGAAGTGATGCCTGCTCAACCCCTTCTCATCCAGGAGCGCCCCGAATGTTTGGGCATATTCGTTTATGATCTCCTGTATCTTCCCCAACATTGGGTTCTGGACCTCGCTGCTCATCGCTCCCCTCCTTTCGAAAGGATGCAGGCCTTATAAGCTCAACCTCAATTGGGCCTTTAGTTCCTCCTCCCTCCTCCTCCTTTCCATAAGCTCCTCTATCTCCTCAGCCAGGCTCTCCACGTCGGCGAAACGACGGTAGACGGAGGCGAACCTGACGTAGGCCACATCGTCCAGTTCCCTCAGCCTCTCCATCACCATCTCCCCGATGAGCCGGCTGTCCACCTCCGCCCGGCCCAGCTTGTAGAGCTCCGCCTCGACCTCTCCGGCCAGTCCCTCTATGACCTCAGCGGGGATGGGGCGTTTAGCACAAGCCTTGCGGATGCCCTCCAGGAGCTTCCCTCGATCGAACCCCTCCCGCCGCCCATCCCTCTTCACTACCATGAGGCTCACCGAAGCCACACGCTCATAAGTGGTGAAGCGTCGGCCACAGTGAAGGCACTCCCGCCGGCGGCGGATGGCATCGCCCACCTCACGCGTATCAATCACCCTGGAGTCGCTTTCAGCACAATATGGACACTTCATCCCATTCCGCTAATCGAGCACTTTCCCACTAGATGTTGTATGCACTAGACATAAAGACCACAACATGTAGTGGTTACTAACATTTTAGCACAAAACAGGTGGCAATACAAGGGGATGAATCTTAAAATTTGATGCTGGCGGGTTATCCCCCCTATCCTTTTTGGCAAGACGTAATTAGTAGTCGTCGAGAGAGGCCGCCGTTACCGACGACGCAGGAAAGCCGGGATGTCCAGGTTCTCGCTGTCGAAGGCCCGCACCGGGAACTCCATCTTGGTCGCCGATGGGAGGGCCATGCGCGGGGCAGCAGCATCGAAGCCGGTGGCGATGACAGTTATCCGGATGGACCCTTCCATGACTGGGTCAATGACGGCCCCGAAGATGATGTTTACATCCGGGTGGGCCTTCTGCTTTATGATCTCCGCCGCCTCGCTCACCTCGAAGAGGCTCAGGTCCGAACCGCCGGTTACGTTGAACAGGATCCCCCTCGCCCCATCTATGCTGATGCCCAGGAGCGGGCTGGTGATGGCTGCCTTAGCGGCATCTGCAGCCCTGGAGGCGCCGCTCCCTTGACCGACGGCCATCAGCGCCGCGCCGCCCTCGGACATGATCGCTCGCACATCGGCGAAGTCGAGGTTAATGAGCCCAGGCACGGTGATCAGCTCAGAGATGCCCTGAACGCCTTGGCGCAGGACATCATCAGCTATCAAAAAGGCGGCCTGAATGGAGGTATCCTTATCCACCATCTCCAAGAGGCGATCGTTGGGGATGACGATCAGGGTATCCACCTCCTCCTTGAGTTTGGCCACTCCATCCTCGGCCACCTGGCGCCTCCGCGAGCCCTCAAAGGAGAAGGGCTTGGTGACCACGCCGATGGTCAGCGCCCCCACCTCCTTGGCGATCTGGGCGATAATAGGGGAAGCCCCCGTCCCTGTCCCCCCGCCCATGCCGGTGGTGAGGAAGACCATATCGGCACCCTTGAGGGCTTCGTAGAGGTCCTCGCTGGACTCCTCTGCCGCTTTAGCGCCAATGAGGGGGTCGCCGCCAGCGCCTAAGCCCTTGGTCAGCTTCTCACCGATGCGGATGCGCTTCGGCGCCCGGGAGAGCATTAGGGCCTGGGCATCGGTGTTGATGGCGATGAACTCCACACCCTGTAACCCTTTCTCGATCATGCGGTTCACGGCATTAGAGCCCCCACCACCGACGCCGACCACTTTGATCTGAGCAAAGTTCTCCATTTCCTCTTGCATCCTTCATCTCCTTTCAACTGAAAAATCTAAGCTAGAGATACCGATCAACCAGGGAAGAAAGCCTTCTTTAACCAGCGTATGAAGCGGCGGATAGGGTCACCTGAGGGGCTTGGGGGCGCCGCTTCAGCGTGCTTCATCCCCCACAGCAGGAGCCCTACGCCAGTGGCGTAGGCCGGGTTGCTGATTATGTCAACCAGCCCCTCTAGACCATGGGGAGCGCCGACCCGAACGGGCAATTGCAAGACCTCGCGCCCTAGCTCTTTAAACCCAGCCAGATTGGCTACCCCACCGCTCAGGACCACCCCAGCCGGCAGGAGGCCATCGTAGCCTGAGCGCTTCACCTCCTGGAGGATGAGGCTGAAGATCTCCGCCGCCCGCGCCTCGAGGATCTCGCTGAGGAATCGCCGGGAGATGGATTGCCGCGAGCCCTCACCGAAGGCGTTGAAATCGAAGGTCTCGCCCGGGGGAATGTGATTGGGAATGGCGTAACCATACCTTACCTTGATATCCTCGGCGTTGGCGAAGGGAGTGCGCAGCCCGATGGCCACATCGTTGGTCAGGTGATTACCACCGATGGGGAGGACGCTGCTGTGCCAGATGCTCCCCTCGACGAAGATGGCGATGTCGGTGGTGCCACCCCCGATGTCAGCCAGGACGACACCCATATCTTTCTCCGCCGCCGTCAGCACCGCCTCGCTGGAGGCCAAGGGCGCCAGGATCAGGTCCTCGACCTCGACGCCAGCCCCCTGGATACACTTGACCAGGTTATGGATCGAGGCCACGCCCCCGGTGATGATATGGGCTTCCACCTCCAGACGGAATCCCCGCATGCCGATAGGGTCTCGCACCCCATCCTGCCCGTCCACGACAAAGCCACGGGGGATGATATGGAGTATCTGCCGGTTATGAGGGATGGCGATGGCCTGAGCCGTCTCCAGGGCCCGATCAATATCGCTCTGAGTGATGGAATCATGGGAGACAGCTACCACGCCGCGGCTGTTAAGGGAGGAGATGTGCCCCCCAGCGATGCCCACGTAGGCCCTCTCGATATGGTAGCCCGAGAAGCGCTCCGCCCTATCCACCGAGGTGGCGATGACATCGGTAGCCTCGTTGACGTCAACGACTACTCCCTTCCGCAGCCCCCGAGAAGGGACAACCCCTACCCCCACGATGCTCAGCACCCCCTCCTCGCTCACCTCACCCACGAGGGTGCACACCTTTGTGGTTCCTACATCAATGCCTACGATGATCCGTTCCAAGGCGATCCTCGCTTATGGCTTATCGCCCGCCTCGCTCTATCGCTTATCGCCCATTCGATGCTGCGATATGCTATAGGCGATATGCGATAAGCTAAAGGAAATGACGGCGGATGATAGCCAAGTTATTGAAAAGACGTACGCCGAAGGTGACGATGGCGGCGTAGTAAAGCTCGACCCCCAATCGGTCGCCCAGAAAGGTTAAAGCACCAGCCAACAAGGCGTTGCTGAGAAAGCCGGAGACGAATACCTTGTTATCGTATTCCCCTTCCAAATCGGCCCGTGTGGCGCCTAGGACGGAATCGAGGATAGCTAAGATGGCTACGGCTGTGTAACGAGAGTAAGCGATAGGTATGGAGACGGAGAAGAGGAAGCCGATGGCCATGCCAATCAATAAACCTAAGAACGGTAGCCACATGACGCCTCGCTCCAGTCGCCAGGGGCCAGTTCCTAGGGACCAGGTTCCCTACTCCCTAACCCCTAATTACCTGTAATACGCACTCCCCTTGAAGCGCAGGTCAATGAGCTCGACCTTTATCCCCTTCCTCTCGATCTCCTGGGATAAAGCCTTCATAACGGCGACTTTATACTCCAGGTCCTCGCCCATGCCGAGGAGAATTCGCCAGCCTCGCTCATCGGTGAAGCTCAGCCCCTCGGCGCGCGAGTAATCGAGGGCCCTAACCTCGGGCAGCAAGGAACGGAGCTTATGGACGGCCTCGACAAGCCCTGGGGCGATATGCTCGCCTGGCCGAAGGTGATAGCCGTCCAGATCCCTGATGAGCAGCGCCTGATCCACCTCATTGCCGGCTGGGAAAACTGCCCCTTCAGCGTCAATCCAGTAGAGGGTATCGCCCACCTGCCAGACAATCTCTACCTGGCGCTCTTCCACCTCAATGATTACCTGATCGGGCAAGCGGCAGCTCACCCGCACCTCCTTTATGTTGGGTATCTGGGCGATGGTTGCCTCCATTTGAGCTGGTCTAACGAAGAAGATGTTAGTCTCCCTCAATCCACTCAGGCGATATATCTCCTCCGCTGAGATCGTTTCATTCCCGCGGACAATGACCTCCCGGACGGAGAACTCATCGGCGGTGAGGAGATAAAGGGCCAGCCAGCCCAGGGCCACCATCAGGATAAGGCTCAATAGCCTCGATCCCCATCTGATGCCCTCACCCGCCCTGAGATTTGCAATTTGCAATCCGCGAGATATCTCATAAGACCGCTTCCGCCTCGATGGATAACGACGGCCAGGGGCTCTTCGCCTCCGCTGACGGCGCATCGCCCCTCCTACTGACCAAAATCATAAGATGTCCGGGAACGGCTCTTGTCGGCGTGCCGCTCGAGGGCCAACTCTATCAAGCGATCAATCAGCTCCGAATAGCTGATCCCGCTCGCCTCCCAGAGCTTGGGATACATGCTGATGGGTGTGAAGCCGGGGATGGTGTTCACCTCGCCAATGTAGAGCTGGCCGCTGTCCTTGTCCAGTAGGAAGTCCACCCGGGCCATCCCCGCGCAATCAATGGCTAGATAGGCCTTAATGGATAGCTCCTGCACCTTTTTGGTCATCTCCGGTGAAAGGGGCGCCGGAATGATGAGCTCCGATCGGTTGTCAATGTATTTGGCGATGTAGTCGTAGAACTCGCGGCAGGGGATGATCTCCCCTGGCACCGAGGCGATGGGGTCGTCGTTGCCCAGGACGCTGCACTCGATCTCCCGCGCCTTCACCCCCCGCTCGGCCAGCATCTTGCGGTCGTAGCTGGCAGCCAGCTCGAGGGCCGGGGCTAGCTCGCTGCGGTCATGGACCTTGGAGATACCCACGCTGGAGCCCAGGTTGGCCGGCTTGATGAAGCAGGGGTAACCCAGTCTCTCCTCGATGCGCCGCATCATCTCCTCAGGGTCCCTTTCCCAATCCTTGCGCTTTAGAGCCAGGTGATCGAGGACGGGAAGCCCATGGGCCCTGAAGATGGCCTTCATGGCTATCTTGTCCATTCCCAGGGCGGAGCCAAGGACCCCGGCGCCCACATAGGGGATGTCGGCTAACTCCAGCAGGCCCTGAATGGTGCCGTCCTCGCCATAGGGGCCGTGCAGGACAGGGAAGATGACGTCGACTTCCTTGAAGAGGTCGCTCGGAAGCGACGCAGAGGCAATCCCCTCCTCCATCCCCGATTCCAGTACCTTCATCGGGTCGCCCGAAGTGATCCAGCGGCCGTCTTTGGCGATGCCGATGGGGATTATCTCATACTTCTCCTTGTCCATGGCATTCATGATGCCCTGGGCCGAGACCAGCGAGACCTCATGCTCCCCGCTTTTACCACCGAAGATGACGCCAACTTTGAGTTTTCTAGCCATCCCCCCTCCAATCGGCCCCAGCCCTACAGAGGCCCCTTCTTGGTCCTGTGTGCTTCCAAGGACAGCTCGATTATCTTGTCAATGAACTCCATCGAATCCATCCCCGCCTCGGCCGCCTGATGGAAAATGCAAGAGCTCATGGTCATCCCTGGCAAGGTGTTGGGCTCCAAGATCACTATCCTGCCCTTGGGCCTGAAGGTGTCCTCGTCGAGGTACTCCCCCTCTATGATGCCGTCAATGCGGGCACATACCTTGAGCCCAAGGGCCTTATAAGCCCTCACCACCACTTCCTGAATCTCCTTGATGGTCTCCTCCGGGAGCCTTGCCGGGGTGATGTTATCTCCTTCACCCTGGATGAATTTCTCGTCCTCGGTCAGGAGGCACCCCTTCTTTATGGTCTCGGTGGGCAGGAAGGCCGCCGGGTAATCGTTGCCGATCACGCCGCAGGTGAACTCCATCCCCTGAATGAGCTCCTCGAACAGGACCAGCCTGTCGAATTTGAGGGCCCCTCGCTGGATCAGGTCATCGGAGTCGCTGTCCATCGCCTCGGGCAAGTCCTCGGGCCCCCTCACCAGGTGGGTGCCGTGGGTGCATCCCTCCCTGCTGGGCTTGCAGATACAGGGGTAGCCTATCTCCTGCTCGATCCTTCTGGCAACCTGCTCCGGGTCCGATCGCCACTCCTCCTCGGTCACGGCGATGTGCTTTGGGACATCCACGCCCGCGGCCCTAAGGACCTTGCGCTGCATGTACTTGTCCATCCCCAGAGCCGAGGCCAATACCCCCGAGCCTGAATAGGGGATGCCAAGCAACTCCAAGAGGCCCTGCATGCACCCGTCCTCGCCATACTTGCCATGGAGGCCAAGCAACACGAAGTCAACCATGGACTTGAGGTCCTCATAATAGATTCGCCTCGCCTCCTTCTCCAGCCGGGCGGCGATGTCGGCAGGGTTATCCTCCCTCGTCAGGTCGTAGTTAATCTCCCATAGCCTCCCCTCAGCATCCAGGAAGATGGGGATAGCGATGTATTTCTCCGGGTCGAGGTTATCGTACATGTTCCTGCCGCTGGCCAGGGAAATGTTACGTTCGGACGACATGCCCGCTAATATCACCCCTACCCGCAATTTCCCTTTATCCTCAGCGCCCATCCCACTCCATCCCTCATCAGCTGCTAGCTATTAACCTTCGCCCTTCCAGACTAAATTGCTGATTACAAAGGCCCTCTTTTCCTAGAATGCGCCTCCAGAGCGAGCTCGATCAACCGGTCGAGTAATGCGCTATCCCTCAAGCCCTCCCTCGCCGCCTGAGGGTAGATCAAGTGGCCAGGCCCCATGCCCGAGGAGGTGTTAGGGTCCGTAATCAACACCCGCTTCCCCTCGTAGACATACTCCGCCTGGGAAGGGGAATCGCCATCGTTCTTAACCCACTCGCCATCAACCACGTATCCATCAATGCGCCCGTAGTTTTCGAATCCCAAGACCTTATACGCTTTCAGGACCTGGTCTTGAATCCTCCTCAACGTGGCGTTGGTCACCCTGGCTGGGGTCCGCTTCTCCACCCCACCGGGTTTGTATTTCTTTTTGTAAGTGAACACGCGATCCTCAAGCCTCGGCTCGGAGCTGTGCCTACAGGCGATGATCTCTGTAGGTAACAACGCTTTAGGGTTGTCGTTGCCCAGCACGATGCAGGAAAACTCCAGTCCCATAAGGTATTCCTCGACCAGCACCAGGGTGTCATGGTGCAGGGCTCCCTTCCTCACATCCTTCGTCCCCTCTATGATCTCCATGCTCTCCATAGCAGCGGGGATCTGGTCTTCCGTCTCCACGACGTTGACGCCGACACTGGAACCCTCGCGGTTGGGCTTGATCACACAGGGGAAGCCTATCTCCTCCTTGATCATCCTTATGACCAAATCCGGCTGGGACCTCCACAATTTCTCGGAGACGGCTATCTCCCTCGCCACTTCTATGCCCTCGGCGGCCAGGATCTTGTGGGCCATGTATTTATCCATGCAGATGGCCGAGCAGAGGACACCGGAGCCGGTATAGGGGATTCCCAAAAGCTCTAACAGGCCCTGGATACAGCCATCGTCACCATACTTGCCGTGCAGGGCGATGAAGGCGAAGTCTATCAGCGACTTTAAATCTTCATACTTTATCCTCTGTGCCTCCCTCTCCAGGCGCGCCTCCACATCGGCAGTGGTGTTCTGAGTGAGGAGCTTTCTAGGGAGTATCCACAGCCTGGCCTTAGAGTCCTGAAAGATGGGGACGACTTCATATTTGCGGCGGTTCAGCCTGGCGCAAACATACTCGCCGCTATTAAGCGAAACCTCCTTCTCAGTTGATAATCCACCGAAGAGGACACCAACCCGCATCATCCTCCCCACTCTCCCATCTTCAGCGTCTTAGCGTCCAAGCGTCTTAGCATCTCAGCCCACGTGCATGGTCTTCACCACTCTCCTATCAGGTCTATCTCCAGCTCCAGCTCTATGCCGAATTCGGTGAATACCCTTTCCCTCGCCAAGTCAATGAGGGCCTTGACCTCGCTCGCCTTGGCTCCGCCCAGGTTGACGATGAAATTGGCATGCTTGGGCGAGATCTGAGCGTTGCCTATTCGCTTCCCTTTCAGGCCGGCCTGCTCGATGAGGAAACCTGCCGGATACTGCTCGGTGCGCTTGAAGACGCTCCCCGCGCTGGGCTCGCTGGGCTGCCTGGCCTCCCGCCTCCTGGTGTAATCGGCCATCCTAGCCTCAAGCACCTCCGGCGATTCCTGATGCAGAACAAACTCCGCCGAAAGGATGACCTCCCTCGCCCCTCGCCCCTCGCCCCTCGCCACTTTAAACCTGCTCGTCCGATAACCAAACCCTACCTCATCGGCGCTCAATTCACATATCGTCCCGTCCGCCGTAAGCACCCTCACATTGCGCACCACATCGCTCATATATCTGCCGTAGGCGCCGGCGTTGCCCACAATGGCCCCGCCGACCGAACCTGGGATACCCACTGCCCACTCGAGGCCACCCAGCCCTCGCCGGACGCTCTCGCGAGCCAGGTCGCTCAAGAGCACCCCGCTCTCGACGTAAAGAACCACCTCATCGCCCTGCAATCCGCAATCCGCAATCCGCCTCTTGTTCTCGATTACAAGCCCGCGAATGCCCTTATCGGCTACCAGGATGTTAGTGCCGGCGCCGATGATCAGGTAAGGAACCTCATGCTCTCGGGCCAGAGCGACCAACTCAGCCAGCTCCTGGCTACTTGTGGCCACGGCGTAGAGGTCAGCCGGCCCTCCGATGCGGAAGGAGGTGTGGAGGGACATGGGTTCGTTGACCAAAACCTTATTGCCCAGAGCGACTATTATTTTGTTCAAATCATGCCTATCCATCTACTACAGACCCAATTCATCAATGACTTGTTCCACTTCGTCCATGAATTCCTCAAGGGTTACCGGCCTTCGGCCCTCCGCGCTCGTATTGTGGAAGTCAGGGTTAGCGACAGGGTGTCTATGCCAAACACCGTCCAGTTCATCCAGCATCGCCTTGCCAAAGTCAAGGATCTCAACTCTGGCGATGTAACCACGGCTTTCGATCACCCGATCGAGTTCAGCCAGAAGCGAGCTGACGGTATTCATGCAGGAGCGCCTCTAATCGCTCGATCTCGTCTTTTATCTCATCAATGCCAGTAACCGCCAGTTCCCAATCGAAGTAATCCTGCTCAACTTCAAATGACATAGGAGAACCTAACCGCTCTGCCCTAAATTGCTCGAAGGTTTTCCGGTATTTCCTCTGGAAACGGCGATCCATCATCTGATATTTTAACAGATTGCGCCGAGCCTGCACCAGAAGCAGCTTGGTAAGGCTCTCCTCGAAACTTCTTGAAGGCATCAACCTCTCTAGACTTTGCTGAAGAACCGCTATGTTAGCACCCATCACTTCCCCTCCTTTAGCCTGGACAAAACGCTCTCCCCCACCTTATACC
>CAYQVA010000035.1:0-11340 GCA_964420815.1 uncultured Anaerolineae bacterium | reverse complement strand
GGCCTGCTCTCTACCCGCACGGTAGTCAGCTACAGCCTTAGGGTTGGCGGCGATGACCTCCTCCACGACCCGCGAGAGCGCCTCCACGTCGCTTATCTGCGCCAGGCCCCGCTCGCGGACGATCTCATCGGGGGCGCGCCCGGTCTCAAACATCTCGGCGAAGACCTCTTTGGCGGCAGTTGTGCTTATAGCTCCATCCTGCACCATGCCGATGAGGGCCACTAGCATATCGGGGGTTATCTCCACCTGGCCTATCTCCACTTCTTTGGCTTTCATCAGGCGGAAGAGCTCACCCGTCACCCAGTTGGCGATGGTCTTGGGCTCGACCCGGCCTGCGCCAGCCCGCACGCAGGCCTCGAAGTAGTCGGCCACCGCCCTGTCGGCCACCAGCACCCCGGCGTCGTAGCGGGAGAGGCCGTATCGGGCGACGAAGCGGTCCCGCTTGGCATCGGGTAGCTCCGGCAGCCTGGCCCTTATCTCTTCCACCCACCCCCTCTCGATGACCAAAGGTGGCAGGTCGGGCTCGGGGAAGTAGCGGTAGTCATGGGCATACTCTTTGGAGCGCTGGAGGACGGTCACGCCCCGCGATTCGTCCCAGCCCATGGTCTCCTGCTCTATGGTGCCGCCTGCGGCCAAAATCCGCTTCTGCCGCTCGATCTCATATTCCAGAGCCAGCTTGACCGACCGGAAGGAGTTGAGGTTCTTAATCTCCACTCGGGTACCGTATCCCTCCGATCCGACGGGGCGCAGGGATACGTTGGCCTCGCAGCGCATCGCCCCCTTCTCCATATCCCCCGTGCTCACACCCAGATAGCGCAAAATGGTTCGCAGCTTGAGTAGGTAGAGCCTGGCCTCCTCCGGGGAGCGGATGTCCGGCTCGCTAACGATCTCCATCAGGGGCACCCCGGAGCGGTTGAAGTCTATCAGGCTGTAACTCTCCCCATTCCGATGGACGTGGATCAGTTTGGCCGTGTCCTCCTCCAGGTGGACGCGCCGTATACCGATGCGCCGCCTCTTCCCGTCCACCTCAACCTCGAGCCAGCCATTGCGCGAGAGAGGTAGATCGTATTGGGAGATCTGATACCCCTTCACTAGGTCAGGGTAAAAGTAATTCTTGCGGTCGAACTTGGAATACTCCGGTATCTGGCAATTGAGGGCCAGGGCGGTCATGATCGTATACTCTACCGCCTTACGGTTGATGACCGGCAGCACCCCGGGCATCCCCAGGCAGACGGGGCAGACGTGGGTGTTAGGCTCCGCCGCGGCATAGTCGGCGCTGCAGCGGCAGAACATCTTCGATTTGGTTAGCAGTTGGACGTGGACCTCCATGCCGATGATGGCTTCGTATTCCACGGCACCCTCCTTAGGGGTTAGGGGCTAGTGGTAGGGGTTAGGGATGTAGGCTGGGGTTTTCGGCATGCAAACCTTCGGCTTTGGCCGCCTCAAGCAAATCCTCGTCGGCGGCGACGAAGGTGAGAGGCGGTAATCTCTTTTGGAGCAATTCCGCGTTCACGGCAAGGGCTGTAGCCAATTGAATGGCATCATAGCCACGCAGTTTATGCTTTTGGGTCAAGTCAATGGCTGCCCTGATGATCCTGCTATCGAGGGGGACGACCTCATACCGCGTGGCTGCATCATGTAGGAAAAGCCTCAGATACCTGTCTCGCTCTTCAATGCTGATTCGCCTGCTTCGCTGCATTCCAGCGAAGGCAGCAGCCACCTCCACCGTTCCGATCTCGGCGATGATCACCAGGTTCCCAATCTCGGCAATGATAGAACGCACCCAACTGCTGCCTCTTTCGGTAGTGTATCGCTTGGCGATGCCACTGCTATCGAAATAGTAAGCTGGCATTACTTCTCCCCTCTGTTTTCGATGATTATCTGCGATAGGGGGGGATCGAAAGATCGTTCTGCCAACTCCCGGCGCACCGCCTCGTAATCAATGTCAGGGTCAATCATTTGCTGTAGCTCCTCGCTCAGGGGACGGATTAGCCCTGCGGCTTGCAGCACCTCGATGACCCGCTCGCGTTCGCTCTTGACCTCTGGGACCAGCTCCCTCCGCAGAATCTCCAACGCCACCTCTTGTAGCCCTTCACCCCTCTCTGAGGCACGCTTTTGGAGAAGCTTCAGCAAATCCTTTGGCAATTCCAGGGTTAAAGTGGCCATACAAACGCCTCCTAGCCGTATCTCTTGACGAACCTCCCTATCTCAGAAACCCCCTCATCGAGTGTCTTCTCCTCAGGCTCGTACCCGTAGCCGGCCCTTCTGGTACACACAGAAATGGCCAGCCAGCTTATCTGCGTACTGAGCCAGAATGTGCTCCATAACTCGCACCTTTTCGGCGCGTCGAGCCCCTGGCATCCGCAAGAGCAATATGCCTCTATGAGGCTGCTCAGACCGGTAAACCAGCTCGCCGAAATCGGTATCCATGGTCACGATGATCCGCTGCTCCTGCACAGCCAGCGCTAGGATATCCGAATCGTCCATACGCGGGTCAAGCTCGCGCACGGCAACAACATCATATCCGATGCGGCGCAGGCGCTCCACAACGGCTTGCCCTACATTCACATCGCAAGGGCCTCTGGCTCACGCTGGCTGAATCACCGGGTACACGCGCTCCATGGAGACCAGTTCAGCCGCATAGAGTAAGACCGCTCGGATATCCTCGGGCTCAAGATCAGGATACTCTTCCAGCAACTCCTGCTCGGACACGCCAGCAGCCAACGCATCTAAAATCTGCTCCACGCTGATACGCAGACCCCGAATCGTGGGCTTGCCCACTAGAACTTTTGGATTGACAGTGATACGCGCCAGCAAAGCTTGGCGGTTTTCCATGACTCTTTCCTCCAACGCCAGCCGCCTTACCCCCCTCACGCAAGCATGGAAACGACGGGGACCAGTTGCCGGTTGACCGGGTCAACGCCCAAGCTGAACTCCTCTAACGTCACCGCCCCTAAGAGGCCCCCTGAGCCCCTTATCCCTTCAGTGCGAGACCCGCTTGCCTTTGGCGGGGGGCTTAGGGAAATCCTGTGACAAGGCCACCGGCAGCACCTCGTCCATCCGATTGACGAAGATGAGGCTCAGGTCTCGCTGCACCTTCTTCGGTATCTCCACCAAGTCTTTCTCGTTCTTCTTAGGTAGGACGACGGTCTTCAAGCCGGCGCGGTGGGCGGCCAGAACCTTCTCTTTCAGGCCGCCGATAGGTAGCACCTTCCCCCGCAGGGTGATCTCGCCCGTCATCCCAACATCGTGGCGGACGGGGCGCTTGGTGAGGGCCGAGATGAGAGCCGTAGCCATGGTTATCCCCGCCGAGGGGCCATCCTTGGGTATAGCTCCCTCGGGCACATGGATGTGGATGTCTATCTTGTCGAAGTCGTAGCTCTTAATGCCCAATTCCTTGGCATGGGCGCGGGCATAGGAAAGGGCCGCTTGGGCTGATTCCCGCATCACATCGCCCAACTGTCCGGTGAGGATGAGGTTGCCCTTGCCGTCCATGATGGTCACCTCGATGGGGAGGATGTCCCCGCCACCCTCGGTCCAGGCAAGTCCGGTAGCCACCCCGACCTCATCCTTCTCCTCAGCCACACCATAGGAGAAGCGCGGAGGGCCCAGGTACTTGACCAAGGATTGGGCAGTGATCTTCTTGGGAGGCTTCTTCCCCTCGGCGATGAGCCTGGCAACCTTGCGGCAGATGTTGGCGATCTCCCGCTCAAGGTTGCGCACCCCTGCCTCATTGGTGTACTGGCGGATGATCCCCCGCAATGCCCCATCTGAGAACTTGAGGCTGCCCTTCTTCAGGCCGTGTTCCTCCATCTGTCGGGGGACGAGGAACCGCTTTGCTATCTCCAGCTTCTCTTCCTCGATATAGCCGGGGAAGCGGATCACCTCCATGCGGTCGCGCAAGGCCGGAGGGATGGGATCGAGGATGTTGGCCGTGGTGATGAATATCACCTTAGAGAGGTCGTAGGGAACATCCAGGTAGTGGTCGGAGAAGGCGTGGTTCTGCTCTGGATCCAATACCTCAAGGAGGGCCGCCGATGGGTCGCCGCGGAAGTCGAGGCCCACTTTATCTATCTCATCGAGCATGAACAGGGGGTTGATGGTCTTGGCTCGGCGCATGGTCTGAATGATGCGTCCGGGCAAGGCGCCGATATAGGTTCGCCGGTGTCCCCTGATCTCCGCCTCGTCCCGGATGCCACCCAGACTCACCCGCACGAATTTCCGCCCCAAGGCCTGGGCTATGGATTTGCCCAGGGATGTCTTCCCCGTGCCCGGTGGCCCGACGAAGCAGAGGACGGGGCTGCGCATCTTATCGGCGGCCAGCTTCCTGACGGCTATATATTCCAGGATGCGCTCCTTGGCCTTAGGCAGCCCGTAGTGGTTCTCCTCAAGGATCTTTGCCGCGCGGGCGATGTCCATGTTGTCCTCGGTGGCCTCAACCCAGGGGAGCTCTATGAGCCAGTCGAGGTAGGTGCGGATGATGCCCACCTCAGGGGACGCTGGGGGCATAGTGCTGAGCCTCTCCAACTCCTTCTCAGCTTTCTTGCGCACCCCATCGGGCATCTGCGCCTTCGCTATCTTCTCCTTAAGCTCATTGATCTCTCGGGTTTGAGCATCCACCTCCCCCAGCTCTTTCTGGATCACCTTCATCTGCTCGCGCAGGAAGTATTCGCGCTGAGTCTTGTCAACCTTCTCCTGCACCTGAGAGCTGATCTTGTCCTGCAATTCGAGGACATCCAACTCCTTGGCTAGGAGGATACTCAGTCTTTGCAGGCGCACCGTTGGATCGAGAGTCTCTAGGAACTCCTGCTGCTTCTCCACATCCAGATTAAGGATGGAAGCTATCAGGTCGGCGAGCCATCCAGGCTCGTCAACGTTCATCGCCGCTACGTAGGCATCCTCAGGCAATGTGGGGCTCAGGCTCACACACTTCTCGAAGAGGGCAAGCACGGCCCGCATCAGCGCCTCAGTAGGGAGAGACTTCTCGCTCGTCTCCAGGATGGGCACCACCCTGACCTTGATATAGGGCTCCAACTGTATGAAATCTACGATCTTGACCCGGCGCCTGCCCTGTCCCAAGAAGCTGGTCGTGCCATCGGGCATGCGCAACGTCCTCCCGATGATCACCTCAGTGCCGATGGTATAGAGGTCCTGGGGTGTCGGCTCCTGAATCTCGGCCTTCCTTTGAGCCGTGACGACGATGATGTCATCCTTGGCTAGGGCGGCTTCAATGGCCTTCAGGGAGCGGTCACGCCCCACGAAGAGGGGAGTGACCATGTGGGGGAAGATGACCGTGTCGCGCACGGGAAGGAGGGGATATTCGGGTAAGATCGAGGCCATCCTTCTGCCCGTCTCTTTATCTTCCATCAGATCGTGCCTCCGTTCTTTGGATGAGAGAACCTTCCATAAGGCATTAATCTTCCCCTATCAGGAAGGGGAAATGGAGTGCAATTTGAGAATTTATGAAAGGCTCTAAGCGATAATATACCACATTTTGTCAGATTTGCAAAGCCCTCTAGCCCTCCGAGTAGGTGGCCCAGGCGTCGGGCGATTCCCAAGCCTCGACGTACTTCAGCCTAGCGCCCTGGACGGCGGCCTTGAGCCCCTCGTAGATGGTGCGAGCGATGTTCTCGGAGCTGGGGTTAATCTCATCGAAGGGGGGCGTCTCGTTCAGGTTGGCGTGGTCGAAGCGGGCGAGGATCCCCTCCAACTCCGCCTTGAGTTTGGTGAAATCGTAAGCCAAGCCCACTTCGTTGAGCCCTTCGGCCTCAACGCAGGCAACCACCTGCCAACGATGGCCGTGCAGGCTCTCGCATCTGCCACCATAACCCCTTAAGGCATGGGCGGCATCGAAGTGCCCCCTCACACAGATTCGATACATCGGCTTCCCTCCATTAATCTGGATCAATCTCTGGCACCTCCCCGCCGTGGGACCTCAGCCAGGCCTCACGGGACTCGGCCACGACGGAGAGGGAGCCGGTGGCACAGATAAGGTCTTCGGTGCTGGCCAGGGCCAACGCTCGCTCCAGCGCCTCAACCACCGATTCGGTCACCTCCGCCTCTCGGTGGTGGGCATGCACCTCTCGGAGCAGATCCGATGCGGCAATAGCTCTGATGCGCTTAGTGCGGGTAAGGATGACCTCATCCGCCGCCGGCAGGAGGGCATCCAGCATATCGGGCACGCTGTGGCCTGTCA
This sequence comes from uncultured Anaerolineae bacterium, assembly GCA_964420815.1. GTDB lineage: Bacteria > Chloroflexota > Anaerolineae > CAYQVA01 > CAYQVA01 > CAYQVA01. The sequence goes on along the minus strand of CAYQVA010000035.1, from coordinate 5,144 downwards.
AGGCACCGAAGATGAGGATCAGCTTGCGATGCGGAAACAGCTCCATTAACGCCGCGACCAGCTTCCTCGCTGAGTCGCCGTTGTGGGCCCCATCCACCACCACCCAGGGCTCCCGGCCCAGCACCTCCAGCCGCCCAGGCCAGCGCACCCGGCGCAGCCCCTCCTTGACGCTGGCCTCAGGGATGGGGATGCCCTGCTCGCGCAGCTTCTCGACAGCGGCGATGGCCACAGTGGCGTTGATAAGCTGATGCCTGCCGAGCAGAGGGATCCAAAAATCTAGACCCTGGACCTCGGACCATGGACCTTGAACCTTAAACGATTGCCCCTCAAGATTCGCTTCGCCCGCCTCCCACGTCCAATCCCTGCCCACCACTACCAGCTCAGCCCCCCTCTCCCGGCACACCTCCTCGATGACGGCCATCGCCTCCAGCTCCTGAGGCGCGCTGACGACGGGGATGCCCTCTTTGATGATCCCCGCCTTCTCACGAGCGATCTCGCTCAGGGTCGTGCCCAAGACCTCTGTGTGGTCATAGCTGAGGGAGGTGATGACGGCGACCAGGGGCTCGATGACGTTGGTGGCGTCTAGGCGCCCTCCTAAGCCCACCTCGACGGCGACGAATTCCGCCCCCCTCTGGGCAAAGTATGTGAAGGCCAGGGCAGTCATGATCTCAAAGGTGGTTATCCCCTCGATCCTCTCGACCAGGGGCTTGAGGCGTTCTATGAGGGCGGCTACTTGGGCCTGAGCGATCATTTGGCCGTTGAGGCGGATGCGCTCTCTAAAGGTGTGGAGGTGGGGTGAAGTATAGAGCCCTGTCCTGTAGCCAGCGGCGTGCAGGATGCTGGCGATCATGGCCGACGTGGAGCCCTTCCCCTTGGTGCCGGCGATGTGAACGGACTTGAAGCGGCGGTGGGGATCGCCCAGGAGGTTTAGCAGTCGCTCCACGCGCGCTAGGTCGAAGTGCTCAGGCGCGTAGAGGTAGGAAATCTTCTTCTCGTAATCGGTGAAGCTGTAGATGTAACGGAGCGCTTCTTTATAGGTCAACATCGCGATTCGCACACCTGCTCCCAATGGGGGCGAGCGCAACGCTTTCAAGGCGATTAGGCACCAGAGGGCAATGTCGGCGGATACGGCGATTGCCCTCTCCGTGGGGCAACGCCCTTTATTTTATACCAGGCGAAAAAGTAAATCAAGCTAGATGCTCCCGCAGCGGAGGGCCGGTGTGGCCTTGACTAATATCGCCTGTTCTGGTAGACTATACCTGAACTCCGATTTGAATAGCAAACAGGAGGTAGAGCCGCCTTGAAGCTCAAAAATGTGATAATAACGGGGCTGGTGTTGATGGGCATCCTGGCGCAAGGATGTCTCCCAAAGCCCTTGCTTTATGGCGTGGAGGTGCAGCCCACCACCATATCGCCCAACGCTGATGGGGAGGACGACGTGGCCAAGATCACTTATAACCTCTCCCGCCACGCCCGGCTATCCATCTACTTCGTTGACGCTGAGGGGCAGAGACACTACTTCAGGAAGGATAAGAGGCGCTCGCCCGGCAGCTATGAGGCCTGGTTCGGAGGCGCTATCGAGGGGCGTGTCCTGCCTGACGGCCAATACACTTATGTCGTCGAGGCCATAGATGAGAAGGGGACGGAGGGAAGGGTGGAAGGCCAGCTCGTCATCGTTGACGCCGATACCACCCTTCCCGAGCTGAAGGACTTCACCGTCTACCCCACTACTTTCACCCCCAACCAAGACGGCATCAGTGACCGCGTGGCCATCAACTATCGCCTCACCAAGCCAGCCAGGGTTGAGGTCTACCTGCTCGACGAGGAAGGCAACAAATATCCCATCCCTGAGAAGGAAAGCAGCTTGGAGCCAGGCGAGCCAGGGGTGCACGAATATGACTATGATGGGGGGGTGGATTTGGGCACCTCGCCGCCGCCGGATGGCACCTACACCCTTGTCGCCGAGGCGGTGGATGCCGTGGGCAATCGGGTGATAGAGAAGAGGACGTTAACCATCGAGAACGGCGGCGTCCCCCGAGCGGAGATCGTCTCCGCCGAGTTTGCCCCCCTCGTCGTCCCCTTGGGCGGAACCTTGAGCTTCACCGCCACCGTGGAGAACATCGGCACGGTCCCCATCCGCACCACAGGGCCGGCGCCAGGCTTCACCTACACCACCAGCGAGAACTACGACACCCATGGCTTCCACAAGGAGCCTGGTGCCTTCCGCCTTGGCGTGGATTACGAAGGCAACAGCATCGGCCGGGAGTACCCCTACCGCTGGGCCTTCGGCGATAAGGTGAACCTGACCCTGATCGATGGCCACAAATACCTCATGCCCGGCGAGAGGGCGACCATCGTGGGCCACATCAAGATCGTGGATAAGCCGCCCTACGACGAGCCCTACTTCTGGTTCGCCATCCTCCACGAGCGGGTGAGGAAGATAGACGACAAATTTAACCCCACCCGCATCACGATAGGATTCTAGCATGCCTGACCTCTCTATCATCATCGTTAGCTGGAACGTCAAAGCCCTGCTCCAACGCTGCCTCGAGTCCATTTTCCAGCATCCAGCTTCCAGCTTCCAGTTTGAGGTCTTCGTCGTTGATAACGCCTCATCAGACGGCAGCGCGGAGATGGTGCGGGAGCGCTTCCCTCAAGTGCACCTCATTGAGAACGAGGAGAACCTCGGCTTCGCCGCCGCCAATAACCAGGCCATCCGCCGGAGCCGAGGGCGATATGTCCTCCTCCTCAATCCGGACACCGTCGTCTGCGACGATGCCTTAGGGACATTGATGCGCTTCCTCGACGAAAACCCAAAAGTCGGCGTCGTTGGACCGAAGTTAGTTTATCCCGATGGCAGGCTCCAACATTCCGCCTTCGCCTTCCCCACCCTCCCCATGGCCTTCTTCGACTTCTTCCCCATCCATCACCGCCTGATAAACTCCCGCCTCAACGGCCGCTATCCTCGCAGGCTTTATGAAAGCGGAAAGCCCTTTCCCATTGACCACCCTCTGGGCGCCTGCATGATGGTGAGGAGGGAAGCCATTGAGCAGGTGGGCCTCCTGGACGAAAGGTTCTTCATCTATTGCGAGGAGATTGACTGGTGCATGAGGATCAAGAGTGCTGGCTGGCAGATCTACTGCGTGCCCCAGGCCGAGGTCGTCCATTACGTGGCCCGAAGCACCCAGCAGTTCCGCGACGAGATGTTCGTCCAGTTGTGGAGGAGCCGCTACCTGCTCTTCGCCAAGCACTATGGCCGATTCTACCAATGGGCGGTGCGCAAGATCGTGCGTCTGGGGCTGTGGCGGGAGAGGCGCAAGGCACAGGCGGCATACCGGCAAGGGGAGATCAGTGAGGAGGAGTTGGAGGGGCGCTTGGCCGCCTGTCGAGAAGTGGCGGGGATGTGAGCGAGATGGGAGTCAAATTGTCAGTGATCGTCTTGACTAAAAACGAGGAGAAAAACATCGCCGCCTGCCTGGAGAGTGTCCAGTGGGCCGATGAGCTAATCGTGCTCGACTCCTTTAGCGAGGATGCCACTGTGGAGATCGCTCGAAGCTTTGGGGCAAGGGTCCATCAACGCCAGTTTGTCAACTACCCCGATCAGCGGAATGCGGCCATCGAGTTGGCTAGGGGAGACTGGGTGTTCTTCATTGACGCCGACGAGAGGGCGACGCCGGGGCTGGCGGCGGAGGTGCGCCGTGTGATAGAAAACGAATCGCCCGTCGGCTGGTGGGTGCCGCGTAAGAACTACATCTTCGGCCGGTGGATCCGTCACGCCGGCTGGTATCCGGACTACCAACTGCGCCTCTTCCGCCGCCATAGGGCGCGATACGACGAGGCGAGGGAGGTGCATGAGCTGGTCATCCTCGATGGCGAAGCAGGATATCTGGAGAATGCACTGATCCACTATAACTACGATAACCTGGCCCAGTTCTTCGCCAGGCAGGACCTCTACACCAACTACGAAGCGAGGGCCATGTTCAAGCAGGGGATCAGGGTGAAGCCGCAGAACTTCATCTTGCAGCCCTTACGCGAGTTCCGCCGACGCTACCTCTCCCTGGAGGGCTACAGGGACGGCTTCCACGGCCTGCTGTTGAGCAGTTTGATGGCCTACTACGAGCTTGTGAAGTACCTGAAGCTGCGCCGGATGTGGCTTGAAAAAAGGCGTTAAAAGTGGTAAAATATAGGGCAATGAGGGCTTCTTTGAACGAAACCTCTCTCCGAATCATATGAGAGCAAGCATAATAACGAATACAGCAAGACTCCGTGAGCAGTAACGAGAAGCCTCTCCGAAAGATATGAAAGGAGTGCTTAATTGGAGGAATGCGAGACTCCGTGAGAAAACGGAGAGACTTCTCGTTAGAAGAGAGGTTTCATTCGTGGCAGCTTCGCCAAAAAAATCTGTCGAGGAATCAAGATTTATGGAAAAGCCGATATTAGACCTACCAGTCCTCGTTCTCAATCAGAATTACGAACCCCTGAACATCTGCAACACTAAGCGAGCCATCGTCTTGGTCGTGGTGGGCAAGGCCGAGGTTCTGGAGAATGGGAAGGGGGTCATCCATACCCCATCCACCACCTTCCCCCGCCCCTCGGTCATCAAGCTGGTCTACATGATCAAGCGCCCTCGCCCCCGGGTGAAGCTCACCAGGCGAGAGGTCTTCAAGAGGGATAACTACACCTGCCAGTATTGCGGGAAGAAGACGAAGAACCTGACCCTCGACCACGTCGTCCCTCGCCGCCTGGGAGGGGCCCACGATTGGACGAATGTGGTGAGCGCCTGTCATGCCTGCAACCGCAAGAAGGGAGGCAGGACGCTGGCTGAGGCGGGGATGAGGTTGCTGCGACAGCCCTATGAGCCTAGAGCCAGTTGGTACTACCTCTTCCGCCACTACCTGCCCCAGAACGGCGAGTGGCGAAAGTTCATCGAGGGGTGGTTATGAGAGCACCTCTTCTTTGGTCAAGACGGTAGGCAGCCGTTTGGGCCTTTAGGCACGGATCGAATCAATCCCTCAAATGTTTCAAGCGCGTTATGCAGGAGTTATTCTGCATATACATGGCTATGCGGAAAAACTTCCCCATAGTAATTGTTAGGCGGCCTAGAAGCAAGAAAGGAGAAAGGAAATGGAAAAGCAAATAACAGC
>CAYQVA010000034.1:0-11358 GCA_964420815.1 uncultured Anaerolineae bacterium | reverse complement strand
CCATCTTGTCCACCCCCTCCTTGGCCTGACGGTGCAGGAGATACTGGAAGGGGCGGATGGCCTGGAGGAGGTCCGCTCTATTTCTTAGGCGATCCACTGGGAAGCCGTCTGTGCGCCCCGCAGGCGGCTTCTCTTTTGGCTAGAGAGGAATTGGGGCGCCAGAACCTCTGACACGTCCTCTCGCCCAAAAAGGTATGATCCCTATATGACAAATGGTCTCGCCTGGATGAAGTCTATCTGCTTCTGAGCCATTTACTCCGCTATTGGCGAGACCATTTGTCATCTGACAAATGGTCTCGCCAATAGCGGAATGATTGGCTTTGATGACAAATGGTCTCGCTACTATCGCAACAAAATCGCTTCGGAGCGAGATAACCTCCATCGGTGCGAGACCATTTGTCAGAAGCGGATAAGCCCATCTAGGCGAGACCTGACGAATCCTCTCGCCGAGCCTTCGTTAGTTCAGAGGGATGCCATTTCTTGAAATAGAGGCGAGAGGATTCGTCACCATTTGTCATCTAAAGGCGAGAGGATGTGTCATCCCGCAGGGTCCGATTTCTGACCAAGGCTGCCATTAGTGTGCATAACCTGTGGGAGGTTAGCTGAGTTTGCGATTGCCTGGGCCAGTTTTTGGTTGCTCTCAAGGTCATCTCATGGTATAATAGAGTGCAGCTTCGCTTAGACGGAGGAGGATCACCATGCAAGAAGTCACCCTTGTAATCCGCAACAAGGTGGGGTTGCACGCCCGCCCCGCCGCCCTCTTCGTTCAGACGGCCAATAGATTCAAGTCCAAGGTACTGGCTATCAAGGATGGGCGTGAGGCCAACGCCAAGAGCATCCTCTCCGTCCTCACCCTGGGGGCAGAGCAGGGCGCGGTGGTGACGGTCAGGGCCGAGGGGGAAGACGAGGTGGAGGCGATTCAGGCCCTGAAGGAGCTGGTGGAGAACAACTTCGGCGAGAAGGAGTGATGAAAACGGTCGTCCTCTGCGATTTCGACGGCACCATCGCCCTCGGCGATGTAATGGACGGGCTTTTTGCCCGTTATATCGGTCCCGCATACCAGGGTATCTACGAGCAATGGGATAGGGGGGAGATCAACACCCCGGAGGCATTGGAGAAGTGCTTCGCCCTCTTGCGGGTTACGCCGGATGAGCTGAACCGATACCTCGATGGCGTGCTCATCGAGCCCTCATTCCCCGCCTTCCTGCGCTTATGTCAGGAGAGGGGCTACGACTTCTATATCCTCAGCGATGGGTTGACCTGGTATATTGAGCGGATCTTGAAGCGATACGGTCTAGACCACATCCCTATCTTCGCCAACACCGTTAGCTTCGACGGATCGGAGGCCCATTTCTCCTTTCCGTGGCGTAACGAGGATTGCAAGCCCTGCGGCGGGGTCTGCGGGACCTGCAAGAGGGACATAGTGCTGAGTTTCAAGAGGAAAGGGGCGCGGGTGATCTACATCGGCGATGGCTTATCGGACCGCTACGGCGCTATGGAGGCAGACCTGGTTTTCGCCAAAGGGCGCTTGCGAGAGCATTGTTTGGCCGTAGGACAACCCTTCGTCCCCTTCCATGATTTCGACGATATAATCGGATTCCTACGGGAGAAGGAGCCATGAGGACGCTCAAAGGCATCGCCGCCTCAGCGGGGATTACCGTGGGGAAGGCTTACATCTACCGACCTGCCGAGCTGACTGTCGAGCGACAGAGGGTGGAGGATACCGAGGCGGAGCTGGCCCGCCTCCAGAGGGCCTTGGACGAATCCAAGGAGCAGCTATCGGAGATCTACGCCAAGGCCGAGGCCGAGGTGGGGGAGGAGACGGCCCGCATCTTCGAGGCTCACCTGTTGATCCTCGACGACCCTGCCCTCTTGGAGGAGGTGAGAGGCAAGATCGAAGGGGAGCATCTCAACGCCGAGGCCGCCCTGGCCGATGCCATCGAGGGCTACGCAGCCATCTTCGACGCCATGGAGGACGAGTATATGCGCGCCCGCGCCGCCGACGTCAGGGATGTCGGGCAGCGGGTGCTGCGCAACCTGTTGGGCAGCGAAGGGGAATCCCTGGCGGGCCTCTCCTCCCCGGTCATCGTCGTCGCCCAAGATCTGACCCCCTCCGACACGGCGCAGATGAACAAGGAGATGGTGTTAGGCTTCTGCACCGCCATGGGCGGCACAACCTCACACACAGCCATCATGGCTCGCATCTTGGGCATACCCGCCGTGGTCGGGCTGGGCGACGCCGCCCTCTCCATCAGGAGCGGCGATACGCTGATCATAGATGGGGGCGAGGGGATCGTTAGGGTCAATCCCGATGAGGAGACGATAGAGAGGTACACTAGGTTGGAGAGGGAATTCAAGGTGCGGCGGGATGAGGCGAAGGTAGCGGCTCAGCTTCCGGCGCGCACCCGCGATGGCCATCGCGTGGAGGTTGTGGCCAACATCGGTGATGTGGATTCGGCCAGGATAGCCCTGGAGTATGGCGCCGAGGGGGTGGGGCTATTGCGCACCGAGTTCCTCTACCTCGACCGCACCACCATGCCCAGCGACGAGGAGCAGTACGAGGCCTATCACGCCATCGCCGAACTCATGGGCCAGAGGCCGCTCATCATCCGCACCCTGGACATCGGTGGAGACAAGCAGCTCCCTTACCTCGACATCGGGGAGGAGCTCAACCCCTTCCTTGGCTGGCGGGCCATCAGGCTCTGCCTGGAGCAAACCGACCTCTTCAAGGCTCAACTGAGGGCTATCCTCCGGGCCGGCCATGGGCACAACGTCAAGGTGATGTTTCCCATGATCGCCGATGTGGAAGAAGTAAGGCAGGCCAAGAGCATTCTGGCCGAGGCCAGGGCCGAACTGGAGGCATCTGGCATCCCCTTCGCCTCCGATGTGGAGGTGGGGATCATGGTGGAGATCCCTGCGGCGGCTATGGCGGCTGACATCCTGGCCCGTGAGGTGGACTTCTTCAGCATCGGCACCAACGACCTCATCCAATACACCATGGCCTGCGACCGCACCAACGAGCGGGTCTCCTACCTCTATGAGCCCCTGCATCCGGCTATCTTAAGGCTGGTAAAGAGAGTGATAGATGCCGCTCACAAGGAGGGGAAGTGGGTTGGCATGTGTGGGGAGATGGCTGGGGAGCCCCTGGCCATCCCCATCCTCTTGGGTTTGGGGCTGGATGAGTTCAGCATGAACGCGTCGGCCATCCCTGAGGCGAAGGCCATCATCCGCTCCCTGAGCCTGGCTGAGGCGGAGGAGATCGCTGCTAAAGCTCTGAAGCTTCCCAGCGCCGAGGAGATAAGGGCCTATGTCAAGAGAATGCTCTCGCTCTGACATATAGGACGAGGAAGAGGATTGGCATTATGTTTGTCGGTTTGCAGGGAGTGGAGGTTTTAGCTGGGCTCGATTCCAGTATTGTCTAAGTCCCAATGATCAGCGTCGAGGGGCTGATAGCAGCCTTTGGCGAGCAATTTGGGGAGCACCCCCCGCCGCGGCTGGTACGTGCCCCCGGCCGGGTTAACCTCATCGGCGAGCATACCGATTATAACGACGGCTTCGTGTTGCCCATGGCTATAGACCGCGCCGTCTGGCTAGTGGTGCGACCGCGGGACGACCGCCAGGTGATTGTCAGCTCATTGGATTTCGGAGGGACGACTAGCTTCTCCCTGGACGAAATCAGCCACAATGCCGACCAGCTTTGGAGCAACTACCTGCGGGGCGTAGCCTGGGCCTTGCAAGAGCAGGGGTATCGGCTGCGGGGGATGGAAGGGGTCATCGCCGGCGATGTGCCCATCGGGGCTGGGCTGTCCTCGTCAGCAGCGACGGAGGTGGCGGCGGCCAAGGCCTTCCAGGTGGTCAGTGGCTTCGATTGGGACGGGGTCACAGTGGCCTTGGCCTGTCAGCGAGCGGAGAACGAGTTCGTAGGGATGCGCTGCGGCATCATGGACCAATTCATCGCCGTCCTGGGGCAAAGAGGCCACGCCCTGCTAATTGACTGCCGCAGCCTGGCGCACGAACTGGTGCCGTTGCCGACGGGGCTCAGGGTGGTGGTAGCTGACACCATGAAGCGCCGGGGCCTAGTTGACTCGGAGTATAACCTGCGGCGCCAGCAGTGCGAGGAGGGGGTGGAACGATTGCAGGAGCACTTGCCCGGCATCCGCGCCCTAAGGGACGTCTCTTCAGCCGACCTGGTCCGATACGGACACACCCTGCCCGAGGTTGTCCGTCGGCGCTGCATGCACGTGGTTCAGGAGAACGAACGGGTGCTAAGAGCTGTGGCCGCGCTGCGGGAGGGGGACGCTGTCGCCTTCGGCCGGCTTATGAACGCTTCTCATGCCAGCCTACGTGATTTATACGAGGTCAGTTGCCGCGAATTAGACTTGATGGTGGAGATCGCCCGCTCGGTAGATGGCTGCTTAGGGGCTCGTATGACCGGGGCAGGTTTCGGTGGCTGCACCGTCAACTTGGTGGAGGAAGGGGCTGTATCACGGTTCCAAGAGATAGTGCGCAAGGCGTATGAGCGCCAAACCGGTCTCGCCCCTCATCTCTACGTCTGTGCTGCCAGCGAAGGGGCTGGGGAGGTGGAATGGAAGGCAAAGCCCTAATTCGTTGCGAGAGCTTGTCCATCCTAACCGCTACCAAACATAAAAAGGGAAGGCTTTACAAGCCTTCCCTTTTTGCGGAACATAATAGCGCGTCAGACTGGGGCGTTAGAGAACGCCCCTTCCTCAGATTGTAGTGTATTGAGAGGGCTTGCATAGATGGGCCTTCATGTGCATCAAGGGGTGTTAAAGGTGGAGGAGATAAAAGCGGAATATAAAGAGGTGAAGGGGAAGTACGATGTGATCATCATTGGGGCGGGGTTGGTTGGCTCCATAATCGCCCGCTGGCTCTCCAAGTACGAGCTGGACATCCTGCTCATTGATAAGGAGCCCGATGTCGGCACCGGCACCAGTAAGGCCAATACGGCCATCGTCCACGCTGGTTACGATTCTCCCTTCGGCACGACGAGGGGCTGGATGGTCGTGAAGGGCAATCGCATGTTCGGCCAGATGTGCGAGGAGCTAGATGTGCCCTTCAAAAGATGTGGCACCTATGTGGTTGCCCTAAGCGATGAGGACCTGAAGACCCTGGAGAGGCTGCTGGAAAACGGGCGCAGGAAGGGGGTGCCTGGGCTGGAGATAATCTCCGGCGAGGAGATGCGCCGTCGCGAGCCTTTGGTTAACCCGGAGGTGAAAGGCGCCCTCTACGCCCCCACGGGTGGGATCACAGACCCTTTCATGCTCACCGTCGCGGCCGCTGAGAACGCGGTGATGAATGGGGTGAAGCTGATGCTGGAGACGAAAGCCCTGGACTTCGTCTTGGAGCCCCTCTCGCTGCACAAGAAGCGGGTCGCGGGGGTGGTCACCAACCGTGGCACCTTCCTGGCCGACGTCACCATTGGCTCTGCTGGCCTCTATTGCGACGAGCTGATGGAGAAGCTGGGCATCAAATATGACTTCTACGTCAGGGCCCGCAAGGGGGAATACTACGTGTTCGACAAGGCCAAGAAGGTGCAGGTGAAGACCGTCCTCTTCCCCTGCCCCACCCCCATCACCAAGGGCATCCTGGTCACAACCACCATCCACGGCAACATGCTTCTGGGCCCCACAGCCGTGGAGGTAGAGGATAAGGAGGATACCTCCGTCACCCGCGAGGGGCTAGAGGAGCTGCGGAGGGGAGCCAAGAGGCTGGTGCCCGACCTGGAGTTGACGGATGTGATCAGGACCTTCGCTGGCCTGCGGGCTGGAGGCTACCTCCATGACTTCATCATCGAGGCCCCGCCGGAGCTGTGGGGATACATCAACCTGGCGGGCATCGAATCGCCCGGAATGACCTCTTCCCCGGCCATCGCCGAGTACGTGGTGGATCTGGTGCGAGAGCAGGGGTTAAAGCTTAGGGAGAAGCCGAATTGGAATCCCATTCGCATTGGCCGCCCCGATTTCAGCGAGCTTTCCCCTGAGGAGCAGGCGGCCCTGATCGAGAAGGACCCTCGCTATGGTCGCATCGTCTGCCGCTGCGAGACGGTGACCGAGGGGGAGATCGTGGCCGAGATCCACGCCCCCGTCCCCGCTCGCACCTACGATGCCATAAAACGCCGCACCCGGTGCGGGATGGGTCGCTGTCAGGGGGGCTTCGACACGCCACGGGTTATCGAGATCCTATCTCGCGAACTGGGCATCCCACCCACGGAGGTGATCAAAGAGGGCCGGGGTTCCAACTTCCTGACCCGGCCGACGAAGGAGGGCCACAGAGAGCACAGAGGGCACGAAGCAACATCGGCCAGTCCTTCGTGTCCTCTGTGAATCTCCGTGTTCTTTGTGCTACAGGGAGGATAAGATGCTCGAGAGGCGCTGCGACGTGGCGGTGATCGGCAGCGGTCCGGCGGGGCTGGCGGCAGCCATAGCTGCCAAGGAAGCCGGCGCACAAGACGTGGTGGTCATCGAACGCGACCTGGAGTTGGGCGGCATCCTCCTGCAGTGCATCCACAACGGCTTCGGTTTGGAGTTCTTCAAGGAGGATCTCACTGGCCCTGAATACGCTTATCGGTTCATCGAGCGGGCCAAGGAGGTGGGGGTCGAAGCCCTGGTGGATACCTTTGTCTTAGATTTGACCCCGCATCGGGAGATCTATGCCATTAACAGGCGGGATGGGATGATCAAGCTCGACGCGCGGGCGGTGGTTCTGGCCATGGGCTGTCGGGAGAGGCCCCGCGGAGCGCTGGCCATCCCCGGCACCCGGCCAGCTGGCGTCTACACCGCCGGCACCGCCCAGCGGCTGGTGAACATCGAGGGTTACATGCCCGGGGAGCGCTTTGTCATCCTGGGCTCCGGCGACATCGGGATGATCATGGCCCGCCGCCTGACCTTCGAGGGGGCCAAGGTGGAGCGCATGATAGAGATATTGCCCTACGTCAGCGGGCTGAAGCGCAACTACGTCCAGTGTGTGCTGGACTACGACATCCCCCTACAGCTCCAACACACTGTCATTGACGTTAAGGGTCGCGATCGGGTGGAGGCGGTGGTCTCGGCCCAGGTGGACGAGAGCTGGAAGCCCATCCCCGGAACCGAGGAGGTTATCCCCTGCGATACGCTCCTTCTTTCGGTGGGGCTCATCCCCGAGAACGAGCTCTCCAAGAAGGCGGGGGTGGAGCTTGACCCCCTGACCGGCGGGCCCTACGTTGATGAAAGGATGATGACCAACATCTCCGGCATCTTCGCTGCGGGCAACGTGGTCCATGTCTACGACCTGGTGGATTGGGTGACCGAGGCTGGCCTTCTGGCCGGGCACCACGCTGGCGAGTATGCCATCCAGCGGAGAAAGGAGTCTGAACGTAAGCTGAGGGTGGCCGCTGGCGATAACGTGCATTACGTGGTACCCCACGTCCTCGATCCCCTGAGCCTGGAGCGAGAGCCTCAGGAGCTGCAACTCAGGGTCCAACGGCCAGTGGAAGCTCCGGTCTGGGTCAAGGTGGAGGCCGATGGGAAGCTGGTGAAGCGGAAAGGGGAACGATACGCCCGACCCAGTGAGATGATCATGGTCAAGCTATCCCTGGAGGATCACGACAAGATCGTCGGCGCGAAGGAGCTCTCTGTGCGGGTGGAGGAGCGAGAGTAAGGGGTGGTTTTCCAAAGGGGGCAAGATGACCGAGAAGGTAACCAAGCTGGTTTGCGTCACCTGCCCCGTTGGCTGCGAGCTTAAGGTGACCCATGAGGGCAAGAATGTGCTGGAAGTTGAGGGCCATCAATGCAAAAGGGGCGTGGAGTACGCCGAGCAGGAGATCGCCGACCCCAGGCGGGTGGTCATCACTACCGTCCGGGTTAAAGGCGGGTTCCATCCTCTGGTTCCGGTGCGCTCCACTGAGCCGGTGCCCAAGGCGAAGATCTTCCCCATCCTGAGAAGGCTGCGGGAAGTGGAGCTGGAGGCACCGGTGGAAATGCATCAGGTGGTGCTGCCCAACGCCGAAGGGACGGGGGTTGATGTAGTGACCAGCCGGCCTCTCCCGGCCAGGTCGGATTAGCCGCTTGCGGCCAGGAAAGCCCATGATTAGCGAGAAGGAAGGGGTGAGCCAGGGGTAGGTGCGGCCCAGGTGAGGGGGATTGGTCATCGCCTACGAGCCCATCTGGGCCATCGGCACTGGCAAGCCAGCTACGGGGGAAGGAGCAAACCAGGTAATCGGGCTAATCCGCCGCACCATCGCCGGGTTATACGATGAGGCGACGGCTCAGGCGGTCCGCATCCAATATGGCGGCAGCGTCAACCCTGGAAACATCGCCGAGTTCATGACCCAGCCTGAGATAGATGGCGCATTGGTTGGCGGGGCCAGCTTAAGGGCTGCTGACTTTGTGGCCATTGTCCGGGAGGCGGAGCGGATCAAAGGGCGGTGAAGCCAAGGCTGAGAAAGCGCCCTCTGAGGGGGAATAAGGAAATAACGAAGGGAAAAGGTATCACTGTTCTTGGCATGCTGCTATCTATCCAGTCCCCATAGGCAAGCCACACCTCTCCTCATCCCCGAAATTCCTCCCCGTGCTTGATCCGTCTGCCATAGCGAGTTATATTTGTCTCGATCGCCTATCTGTGGTAAAATGGCAAGGCGTCACCCCTTTGTCCCTTCACGCACTTTGGAGGAAATGGGGCATACGGACTCCGTTAGGCGAATTTGTCAGATCAGGAGGGAGGATGGCCGGATATATGCCCTTTACGCCGATAGCCGCTCTGCTTCTAGGGGCGATCCTGAACCTGCTGCCGCCCAGAGTTAGGGCGATAGGCCCTCGGGAGCGAGGCATCTTAGCCTTCCTAACGGCCGGCGCTTCATTTATCCTCTCTCTTTCCCTCTTGGGAGAGGCGCCTCTGAGCTTCACCATCTCCCATTGGCGTCCCTTGGCCCAATTCGGGGGCGAATTGGCCTACCGCCTCGATGACCTGGCTCTTGCCTTCGTTTTGTTGTTGACCTTTACCAGCGCAGCGGCCATACTCGCCTCGCTGAACTCCTTCATCCACGAGGAGCCAGCTTATCTCTTAACGAAACCTCTCCCCGGAAAATATGAGAGAATGTATAACTGGGGGGAATGCAATACTCCCAACGAGAACTCTCTCCGTCTGCTGGTAAAGCGGTGCATCCTTGCTGTTTGTGCATGCTCCTATATTTTCCGGAGAGAGTTCTCGTTGCCGACAGTAAACGGGGAGAGGTTTCGTTATGCAGCGATCCTCACCCTCTTGGCTGCCGGCATCAGCTTCTTCCTCTCGGCTAACCTGCTCACGTTGTATGTGAGTTGGGGATTCCTCGACCTCTCCATGCTCTTCCTCTTCGGCGCTCACGATGGGAAGGAGGAAACGGCAAAAGACCTGACCAAGGCACTAGCGGCGTCGCATTTGGCTGGCTTAGCCCTGCTGATGGCAGCCCTGCGCCTCGGCCAAGACGTGGGGCAAATGGCTTCTCTCCCCACCTCCGTCGCCTTCCCTTTCCTCCTCGCTGCCCTGCTCCGCCTTGGTCTCTACCCCCTCCACCTCTGGCTGCCAACCAACATGGAGGGATCATCGCCAGCCGTTGCTCTGCTCCACATCCTCCCCACAAGCGCTGGTATATACCTCTTGATGCGCCTTTCTGCCCTCTCGCCGCAGGGATTGCCCCAGAAGGACATGCTGTTGTTCATGGGCGGCTCAGCCCTGGTGGCCAGCGCCCTCCTCCTTTGGCGAGGAGAGGGGTCGAGGGGATGGTATTCCTACCTGCTCGTTAACCAGGTCGCCTATGCGGTTTTAGCCATGGCCTTAGATGCGTCCCCTCGAGGGATTATGGCTGCTTTGTTGCAGACGCTGAATCTAGTCCTCGCTTGCAGCATCCTCTTCTTGAGGGGGAAATCAGATTGGGTAGGGGAGAGGGTTATCCTAGGCGTGGCTGTCGCCTCGTTGCTCGGGTTGCCTCTCACCCTGGGCTTTCCCGCCCGCTGGCTCGTCTATGGATTAGCCTTCGAAGGGGAGCATGGAGCTCTCATCGTCGCTGGCGCGGCAGCCAACCTCATCACCGTAGCGCCATTGCTTGATTTCCTCTTGAATCAAGGGGAGGGAAGGCGCGACAGGGTGGGCCTGATAGGTTTAGGCTTGCTGATTGTTCCCCTTCTCCTCTTTGGATTCCTACCCTCAGTGCTCCCCATCAAGTTACTGGGTGGCGAGGCCTGGCTCACCCCTGTAGGCGGAGGCAGGGCTGCCCGGAGCCTCGCTCTGCTTTTGCTTCCCCCACTCGGGGGCTATCTGCTCCATCGCCGAGGATGGGTTCTCGACCGCATCGGCTCTTTAATGAAGGGCCTCGCTAAACAAATGATGCGTATGCCCACAATACGATACAGCGAGACCGTTCATCACCTCTTGAATAAGCTCTGCGCCGTCATAAGCCTGGAATGGCTCTACCGTTCCCTTTGGTGGCTCTCCCTCAAGGTTGGCAAAGTCCTTCAGGTCGCCATGGGCGCCATCGAGGGGGAACGCTGTCTCGGCTGGTTGCTCCTCTCCGCCTTCGTGGTCACCTTACTCTTGCTCGGTGATTGACCATGCCATCATTGACCCAGGTCTTAGAGTTTCTATCCTCTCTATCAATAAGGCAGATCATCGTCGGCTTAATCTTTACCTCCAGCACCATCGCCGTCATCGAGGTCTGGCTCCTCTCCCTGCCGGCACTGCTGGGCCAGTATGTATTCGTCGGATTGTTGCTGAGCAGGTTCATTCGCCCCGAAATGGCCGCGGTGAAGGTCGTAACCGGCGGGGTGAGTTGCCTCATCCTTCTCCTAACGGCGTGGCACGCTGGTTGGCGAGGCGGCCCAAGGCCAAAAATCGAACCCTGGGCCCCCGGCCATATGAGCCTCACCTTCCGCCTCTTCGCCCTCATCCTGGTGGGGATCGCTGCCTACGGACTGTTCGTCACCTATCCCCTTCGAGACGTGGCAAGGGAGATCAACTTCGCTTGCTACTGGCTAGCCCTGATGGGCTTTCTGGCGGTGGTCTTGAATAGGGAGCCCCTCCCAGTGGGGCTTGGGCTCCTGACATTTGAAAGCGGCTTCGAGGCCCTCTATGCCACCCTTGAGGAGAGCCTGACCGTGGCCGGGCTTCTGGCGGGGGTGAACATCCTCGCCGCCCTAGCCATCGCCTACCTTGCCTCGATGACGAACAGTCTCGCTCAGTAGCCATAAATTGCGTATGAAAAGATTCGGATCACAATACAGCGAGACTGTTCGTCAGATGACGAACAGTCTCGCTCAGTAGCCATAAATTGCGTGTAAAAGATTCGGATCGCAATATAGCGAGACTGTTCGTCAGCGGCAGGAGGAGACA
>CAYQVA010000033.1:10087-11383 GCA_964420815.1 uncultured Anaerolineae bacterium | reverse complement strand
CCTTTGGCCTTGTAGGTTTAAGTGGATCGAAAGGAAATCCTGCTCTGCAATATTAAAAGAAGGCATCCTCACACCAGGCGATGCACTCCCTTTATCGTGGCGATCAACCTATCTATGGGGCGGCTGGGCCGCGGCGAGGGGCCGAGGGGATCGGCGATGTCCCCCTCGCCCAATAGGACCTTGAAGGTCGCCAGTATCGAGTGGGAGAGGACCTCTAGGTTGTAGCCCCCCTCCAGGGTGAAGACAAGTTTCCCCTGGCAAAGCTCGTCGGCCAGGGCTTTCAGAGCGCGAGCCAAATTGGCGTAGCCGGTTATCGAAAGCCGCATGGCAGCCAGGGGATCGGCCCAGTGGGCATCGTAGCCCGCGGAGACCAGGATCAACTGGGGCCTGTAGCGCTCGGCCAGGGGGCGGAGGATCTCGTCGAAGATGCGCTCATAGCCCTCGTCGCCGACGCCCGCCGGCAGGGGGACGTTGACCGTGTAGCCCTCGCCCTCCCCCTCACCGATCTCTCGCCAATGCCCTGTGCCCGGATAATAGGGATACTGGTGGGTAGAGAAGTAGAGGACGTGGCTATCGTCGTAGAAAATCTCCTGGGTGCCGTTGCCGTGGTGGACGTCGAAGTCGGCGATGAGCACCCTTTCCAGATTATGCTGGTCGAGGGCGTAGCGGGCGGCGATGGCGATGTTGTTGAAGAGGCAGAAGCCCATTCCCCGGCTCGGCAGGGCATGGTGTCCCGGCGGTCGCACCAAGGCGAAGCCATTATCCACCTCGCCGCTCAGCACGGCCTGGATGAGGTTGACCAGTCCGCCGGCGGCTATCAGCCCCGCCTCATAGGAGCGGGCGGAGAGATAGGTATCAGGGTCGAGGTATCCGCCGCCGGATTCGGCCATCCGCCTCACCTGCTCGATGTAGGCTCCATCGTGCACCGCTATAAGGTGCTCCATAGCGATGGGGGAGGCCTCAACATGGGTGAGCCTGGCCAGCACCCCCGCCTCCTCCAGCGCCCGCATCGTCGTAAGCAGTCGCTCCGGCGACTCGGGATGGCCGTGCATCCTGTGCTCCAGAAAGATGGGATCGTAGACGTAAGCCGTGGTCACCTTTAACCCTCCACCGTCCCCAAAGGCGCTGAAGCGCCCACTACGAGCTGGGCCTCAGGTCCTTGATGTTCAATTGGAGCCGCTTCTCGCCCTGCCACTCGTTTACCTCGAGGGTGTAGACGATGTCAATGCGCCCAGGCATCCCCCTGGCCCAGTGGCCCTGTTGAAAGGCGATGGCATCCCAGATAGCTTGACCATC
>CAYQVA010000033.1:3912-9987 GCA_964420815.1 uncultured Anaerolineae bacterium | reverse complement strand
CCCTGGCCCAGTGGCCCTGTTGAAAGGCGATGGCATCCCAGATAGCTTGACCATCGGTCAGGGCGAGCTTGAGGTGGTCGTCGCCCACCAGGCGGTGGTCGCGCACCAGGACCCCGCGGCTCAAGAGGGTGGGCGTGGGGTTGGCGTAGCCGAAGGGTTCCATCTGGGCGAGGACGGCCTGTGTCGCCCAATTCAGGCTCGCCAAGGGCACCTCGGCGTCTATGGTAAGGGTAGGCACCAGCTCCACCTCGCCGAGCTGCCGTTCGGCGATTTGAAGCAATCGCTCGTGGAAGGCCTCCAGGTTGCTGTTGGGCAAGCTGAAGCCAGCGGCCATGGCGTGCCCGCCATATTTGGTCAGCAGGTCCTCGCACTCGTCCAGGGCAGCGGTGATGTTGAACTCAGGGATGCTGCGGGCCGACCCGCGGCTCTCCCCCTCCCCCAGCTCGATGACCAGGGTGGGGCGATAGAACTCCTCGCTCAGCCGGCTGGCCACCAGGCCAGCGACGCCGGAGAAGTAATCCTCCCCCGCGGTGAAGAGTAGGGGTGGGAGACCCTGCACCCCCACCTCCGCCACCGAGTCGAGCACCTGCTTCCGGGCCTTCTCCAATATCTCCATCGTCAGCCGTTGCCGTCGGCGGTTCTCCTCCTCCAGCTCCCACGCCAGCTCGCTAGCCACCTCCTCAGATTCGCTGGTGAGGAGCCGGTAGCTCACCATGGCATCGCCCAGGCGCCCCGCGGCGTTGAGGCGAGGGGCCAGGATGTAGCCGATAGTGTAGGCGTTTACCCCCTCCGGCTTAACGCCGGCCTGGGCCATCAGCGCCCTCACCCCTAACCTCTGAGCCTGGCTCAGCCTCTCCAGCCCCCCTCGAACCAGGGCCCGATTCTCGCCCAGCAAAGGCACCATATCGGCCACGGTGCCCAGGGCGACGAGGTCAAAAAGCTCATCCTCGCTGATCGCATCCCTAGCGAGGGGCACCTGGCGGTTGACGCGCAGCAGCGCCTGGGCCAGCTTGAAGGCCACCCCCACCCCGGCCAGCTCCTTGAAGGGATAGGGGCAATCAGCCTGTTTGGGGTTGATGATGGCTAAGGCGGGGGGTAATCTCTCGGGAACGGAGTGGTGGTCGGTGATGATGATGTCCAGGCCCAGGCGATCCCCGTAGCTCACCTCCTCGATGGAGCGGATGCCGCAGTCAACGGTCACTATCAACTTGGCCCCCTGGGAGGCCAGATTCCTCAGGGCACTGAAGTTCAGGCCATAGCCCTCCTCGATGCGATGGGGGATGTAGGGCTCGACCTTGGCGCCCAGGGAGGCCAGCGTCTCCACCAGGAGCGCGGTAGCGGTCACCCCGTCGGCGTCGAAGTCTCCGTAGACGACTATCGGCTCTCCGGCGCGGATAGCCCGCCGGATGCGGGCCACGGCCTCATTCATCCCTTTCATTTGGAAGGGGTTATCCTCCCTGAACTCGCCAGCGAGGAAGGCCTCGACCTCAGCGGGTTCGGTGATGCCCCGGTTGTAGAGCAACTGGACGAGGAGGGGCGATAGGTGAGGGAATCGCGCCAGGTGTGCCTCCGGCGCCGGCGGAAGGAGATGCCACCTCTTCAACGTCGCTCTCCAATCACGTACTACTTACGTATGGCGATCACATTATAAACCAACTGCGCGGAAATGGCAATCCGTTAGGAGGCGATCGGCTTCGGCGTTACTCAATCCCGACCATGTCCCCGATCAATGGATACTTGAATTCCTGGCCAAGGGAACAGACGTAGGCTGCATAACAAGCGTATCCGATCGCTGCCAGATCAATTACAATGCCTATGGGTATGCAGCAGACGCCGACTACCAGCGCGGAGAGCACCGCTATAGCGACCCACATGAGCAAGGACAGCACCACCACCGCAATCTGGTAGATCAGAGATTGCAGCGCCTGCTTGCCTACATAGGGCGATTGCTCCTTCTTGATCAGCCAGATGGCGAAGGCGGCCGCAGGCCCCAGAAGGCCACCTGAGATTACGGAGAGCAGTATGCTCAGGTGCGCCAGTATGGCCCACATCCTCTCCTCGCTGGTTATCTCGACCCTCGGAGGGGCCTCCTCCGCAGGTCCTATCTCCTCTTCCATAAATTTACCTCCTTCGATGGGGCGAGGACGCCCCCTGGGAGCAATGATCGCGATGCTGATTTTTACCCCCTTCGTGCGCGGCAGCGCTATTCATGCCGCCGACCCAAGCCTCTACTATCAGATGGGCTTATTCTAACACATCTTTGCTGAAATGGCAAAATGGCTTCTTGTCGTCGCATCGGAGATGTGGTAGAATTGCACTCGGGGGGAAGCGATGACGCGTTTGGTCTTCATGGGGACTCCTTCCTTCGCCGTGCCCGCCCTGGAGCGCTTGATTGATGGCTACGAGGTCGTGGGCGTGGTCACCCAGCCCGATAAGAGGGCGGGGAGGGGGAGGAAGCTGGTCGCCCCGCCGGTGAAGCAGGCGGCCATAGCCCATGGATTGCTGGTCTTGCAGCCGAAGACCCTGCGCCAGCCGGAGGTCATCGAGGAGCTGCGGGCCCTTGCTCCCACAGCCATCATCGTCGCCGCCTATGGACAGATCCTGCCTTCGGAGGTGTTGGCCATCCCACCCCGAGGGTGCCTCAACGTCCACCCTTCGCTCCTGCCCAAGTATCGCGGCGCTTCCCCCATCGCCGGGGCCATCCTCGCAGGCGAGGAGGAGACAGGCGTGACCATCATGCTCATGGATGAGGGGATGGATACTGGGCCGATACTGGCCCAGAGGCGCCTGGTGATCGAGCCCGAGGACACGACCGAATCCCTGGGCAGAAAGCTGGCTCGATTAGGGGCCGACCTCCTGGTCGAGACGCTGCCTCGTTGGCTGCGGGGGGAGATAATCCCTCAACCCCAGGACGATAGCCGGGCGACCTACACCAAACCCATCGCCAAGGAAGATGGCCTGATTGACTGGTCGCTCCCCGCCGTCGAGATATGGCGCCGCTGTCGGGCCTACTACCCCTGGCCCAGCGCCTACACCTATTGGCAAGGGAAGCTCTTCAAGGTCCTTCGCGCTAAGCCGATTCCCCAATGGAGTGGGGTTGAGAGGCCTGGTCAGGTGATGCAGTTGAGGCAAGGGCTGGCGGTCGCCACCGGGGAGGGAGCGCTGCTCCTCGAGGAGGTGCAGTTGGCAGGGAAGCGGGCGATGGCGGCCGAGGATTTCCTGCGCGGACAAAGGCGATTTCTGGGTTCGGTGCTTTGTGACAGCTCGTCAGGTGACGAGCTGTCACAAAGCTCTCCATAAATCATAAAGGCAGGCTTGGTGACAGCTCGTCAGGTGAAGAGTAGATGGGCAAAAGGGTTCTGGTTTTAAACCTCGGACAGGAGCCATACGACTGGGCCTTAGATCTCCAGCATCGGTTAGTGCAGGCCAGGAGGGAGGGACGTATCGAGGACGTTCTCATCCTCCTGGAGCACGAACCGGTCATCACTATCGGCCGGCACGGGGACGAGGGCCACATCCTCGCCCCTCGCGAGGAGCTGGCGGCCGAGGGCATCGAGGTCTACCGCGTGGAGCGGGGCGGCGATGTGACTTACCACGGTCCGGGGCAGTTAGTGGGCTACCCTATCCTGGACCTGCGGTCTCACCGGCGAGACGTGAGCTGGTACATGCACAGCCTGGAGGAGGTGCTCATCCGCACGTTAAGGGACTTCGGCATCGCCGCTGAGAGACTGGAGGGGATCATCGGAGTCTGGGTGAGGGGGGCCAAGATCGCCGCCCTGGGGGCTCGAATCGAGAACTGGATCACCTACCACGGCTTCGCTTTGAACGTGGATCCCCAGATGGACCACTTTCGGCTCATCATCCCCTGCGGCATCGGCGACAGGGGCGTCACCTCCATGCGCGAGGTGCTGGGCCATCCCGTTGACCTGGATTCCGTCCGCCGTTGCCTGGCTCAGCACTTCGCCGATGTCTTCGCGGTAACCATCCAGGAGGTTTCCCTGGCGGAATTAGAGCCCGCCCTCCTTCCAGCTACCAGCCTCTAGCTTCCAGCTTCCGGCTTCATGGATTTGGAGCTGCCTATGGATTACGATGTCATCGTCGTCGGGGCAGGGCACGCCGGTTGCGAGGCTGCCCTGGCAGCGGCGAGGATGGGGTGCAGGACGCTGCTCCTGACGATGAACCTGGACCTGATCGCCACCATGCCCTGCAATCCAGGGGTTGGAGGGCCGGCGAAGGGCCACTTGGTCCGCGAGATTGACGCCCTGGGCGGCGAGATGGCCAGGAACCTAGACCGGACCTTCACCCAGATTCGCATGCTCAACATCTCCAAAGGCCCCGCCGTCCAAGCGCCCCGCGCCCTGGCCGACAAGAGGCTCTATTCCCTGGCCATGAAACACACCTTGGAGGCCACTCCCGGCCTCGACCTCAAACAGGCGATAGTGGAGGGGCTCCTGGTCGAGGCTGGGCAAGTCCAGGGGGTGGTCACCAATATCGGCGTGGAGTATCGCAGCCAGGCTGTAATCCTCACCACGGGGACCTTCTTGGGGGCGCGGATCATGACCGGCGAGGATACATACCCCGCCGGGCGGGCCGGTGAGTTCCCTGCCAAAGGCCTCTCCCGATCCCTGCGCGAGTTGGGCTTCGTCCTGGGCCGCCTGCAGACCAACACCCCTCCCCGTATTGATGCCCGCACCATTGACTTCTCCCATACCGTCCCCCAACTGGGCAGCGAGGAGCCGCTGTATTTCAGCTTCCAGCCACCAGCTTCCAGCTTCCGGCTTCCTGTCTCTGAGATTAACCCTATCTATCCCATCCCTCGCCAAACCAGTTGGCGTCCCCAGCTCCCTTGCTACCTCGTCCACACTAACCAGGAGACGCACAAGATCGTCCGCGAGAACCTCCATCGCTCACCCATCTCCTCGGGCTTCATCGAGGGGGTTGGGCCCCGCTACTGTCCCTCCATCGAGGAGAAGATTGTCAGGTTCGCCCATAAGGACTCCCATCAGCTTTTTCTGGAGCCCGAGGGGTGGCGGACTATGGAGGTCTACGTGCAGGGGATGTATACCGCCATGCCCTATGACGTGCAGCTAGCGATGCTCCACAGCATCCCTGCCCTGCGTGATGCCGAGATCATGCGACCAGGCTACGCCGTGGAGTACGACTTCGTCCCTCCTGACCAGATCAAGGCCTCTCTGGAGACGAAGCTGGTCGGGGGGCTCTTCCTCGCTGGCCAGATCAACGGCACATCCGGTTACGAGGAGGCGGCGGCCCAGGGGCTCATGGCCGGCATCAATGCCGCTCGCAAGGTGCGGGGAGAGGGGCCCATCGTCCTGCGACGCGACCAAGCTTACATCGGCGTCCTCATTGACGACTTGGTGACTAAGGAGATAGACGAGCCCTACCGCATGCTGACCTCGCGGGCTGAATACCGGCTCCTCCTGCGCCAGGATAACGCCGACCTGCGCCTTACGCCTTTAGGCTACGAATTGGGCCTGATCAGTGAGGAGAGATACGAAGCGGTGGAGAGGAAGAGGAGGGCCATCGAGGAGGAGCTGAAGAGACTAGAGGGGACTTGGCTCAATCCCAACGAAGAGATAAATAGCCAACTGGAGGCCTGGGGTCTCAAGCCCTTGACCAGGGGGGTCACCGCCCTCCAGTTCCTGCGCCGTCCCGAGGCCACTTATGAGATGATAGAAGCTCTATGCCCTAACCTCTATCCCCTGCCCCCTGATGCAGTCGAGCAGGTAGTCATTGAGGCCAAGTATGCCGGCTACATTGCCATGCAACGCCGCGAGGTGGAGCGGATGCGGCGGCTGGAGGAGCGGAGCATACCTCCCGACTTCGATTACGATTCCGTCGTGGGGATACGCAGCGAGGCACGGGAGAAGCTCAAGAGGTTCCGTCCTGCCACCTTGGGCCAGGCCTCTCGCATCCAGGGCGTCAACCCCACCGACATTTCCATCCTGCTGATCCACTTGGAGAGAAGGCAGAAGCGGCTTTCAGCTTGAACCTCAGCCTCGCCTTTCTTAGAAAAAAGGCTCTGGTAAGCGCTGAAAACGCCCTACCAGAGCCTTT
>CAYQVA010000033.1:0-3812 GCA_964420815.1 uncultured Anaerolineae bacterium | reverse complement strand
CCTGACGCCGAATCGGATGTAGCCTTCACCGTGGCCCTGCCTGGGGTTGTGCTGGACCTGAGGGTGGCCGTAGCCGCTCCACCAGCGGTTGTCGTGTCGTAAGTCTGGCTGCCGCTTTCCGTGAAGGCGCCCAGGTCAGTGGTGAAAGTAACCGCCGTGCCATCGGCCACATTGTTATCAAACATGTCTTTGATTACGGCGATGATGGTTGAAGTGGAAACTCCATCGGCGGGGATGGTCTTAGGATCAGCAGTGACCGTTACGGTGGAGGGAGAGTATGGGGGGCCTGGTATGGTTGTGACCGAGTTATCCGCCTTAGGGGTTCCATTTATGGGATTGCCATTTGCGTCCTGACCGTTTCTGGTTACACCGTCATTAGTGCCCCAATTGGCATCCCTGTCGGGCGCTGTTGGATCTACCCGTTCCATGCTGGATCTGGTATCTTTATCCCCGGCAGGCCAAGGGCCGCCATCGCCATTAGCCGTGTCAATGACATTGCCAGTAGCATCCCTCAGGGTCAGGGTTTCACCTTTATCTTCCAAAGCACCGGTGTAGATTTGATCAGCAGGAATATCACTAACTGCCGTATCGTCAGTTCTCTCCAGAAGATAAAAACCGCTAGCTGTTATGGTCCCAGAGAGGCTGATGGTAGGAGTGCCGTCAGCCGCCTCTAGCGTCCAGCCTGTCAAATCGATAGGGTTAATTGTGTTGTTCTTCAACTCAATCCACTCGTCATAAGCGCTGGCTTGGGTCCCCATCCAAGCTACTTCGTTAATGACCACATAACGAGCGATGCCGTCCGGCTCCGCGGACGCAACTCCCCCCAGGGTATCTATCGCCTGCGCGGGGATCAGCAGGAAGAAGAGTAATAATGCCAAGTTGATAATTGCATTGAGGGCTTTTCTGGCGATGTTTCCAAGCGGCTCCTTGCTAGCTGCCATTTATATATCGCCTCCCCAGGATGCCGTTTTCGCCGGCCCGATGATGGTGAGTCATCTCGTTCTTTCGATGGTGGCAAATTGTCCCCCGTTAAGTAAGGAAACAACATGCCAGGAATGCCTTTTAGACAAGATGACTTACTGGAGGCAATATCAGGCTATCCTCGTGAGTATTTTATCATCTATTCGCTCGTCAGTCAAACGAGGGCCTCGACCAGCCTGACGGCTGGGATGGAAGCCGCTTAGGAATCAATTCCCAGGCTAAGGTCTTAAGGTGCGTTGATATCATGAGCAGGGCCTTGACCTGTTTTGGCTTTCAGCCTATGGCTCCGCCGCATCGTCTCAGGCATCGAGAAGGCCCTTACTTGCTGCCCGAGGTGCAGCGCATCCTAGATGGCCCTGCTGCGGTGGACGGTCAAAGTGCTTTCCCCAATAGCCCAGCTGCCAACCCAATATGATAGTCATTATAGACAGTTGCCAGGAAAACACGATTTGACAAATTATCCGGAAGAGGGTATAATTGAAAACGCTGAAACCTTCGGGGCAGGGTGAGGCTGGCGATAAGAGCCGGCCAATTCCCGATCGGCGGTATGGAGTTTAGTCATTAGGTCAGGTAGTCCTTGGTCTCCTCACTAAGCTATTAAAGACCAGCCGACCAGGGACTGATAGACCAGTTGACTAACCTCCGAGCCCGCGAGCCGAGAGGCGTTTACATCGGAGCTATCCGAAGTGAGCGCCTTGGGAAGGCAGATCTGGTGCGAGGCCAGAGCCGACGGTATAGTCCGGATGGGAGAAGGTTCAGCGCCCTGTGGTGACATGGGTCAGCCACACGTTGGGTGTGGGCACGAAGAGCCCCGAAGGTTAAGCTTCGGGGCTCTTTTTTGTGGAGACTATGGATGCAGTGCGGAGGATTAGATCGGCGCCTTGCCTGAGGTCGGTGGCCAGACACGCCTGGGCCACAGCCCGCCCATTGGCAGAGCACCTCCTCATACCATCAGCCCTGCTCGCCTTCCTGGGCCTATGGGAACTGCTAGTCCGTTTGGGGAACTATCCCCCTTTCATCCTGCCCTCACCGGGGCGGGTCTGCACCCGGTTCATAGCCGTGGCCAGCGATGGTACCCTCTGGTATCACACTCGGATCACCTTGGGTGAAATCTTAGGGGGATTAGCCCTGGGGCTGGCTACCGCCACGCCGTTAGGTTACCTCCTGGCCAAATCCAGGACCATGGAGCGCATCCTTTCACCCTACATCGTGGCCTCCCAGTCCATCCCCATCGTCGCCCTGGCCCCCCTCCTGGTCATATGGTTCGGCTTCGGCAGCCTTTCTAAGATACTGGTCTGCGCCCTGACCGTCTTCTTCCCCATATTAATCAACACCATCGTTGGCATCCGCTCGGTGGACGGGGGTTTAATGGATTTGATGCGCTCCCTACAGGCCACCCGCTGGCAGGTCTTCACCATGTTGGAGGTGCCGGCGGCTCTACCCGTCCTCCTTGGAGGGCTCAAGATAGGGGCCACCCTCTCCGTCATCGGGGCGGTGGTGGGCGAGTTCGTGGGCGCGGACCGGGGCCTGGGTTTCCTGGTGAACCTCTCCAGCGGCCTCTACGATACCCCCCTAACCTTCGTGGCCTTCCTCACCCTGGCAGCTATCGCCATCAGCTTGTACCTCAGCGTGGTGGCCTTAGAACGTTTACTATTATCATGGAGAAGCAAGCGATGAAGATGAGATTGCTGATGATAGGCTTGACAGTTATAGCCCTTAGCGGCTGTAGCGGCTTAAGCCCCAGCCGGTTAGAAGAGACCCCTACAGCCCTCACCGAGATCACCCTGGCCATGGGCTACATACCCAACGTCCAATTTGCCCCCTTCTATGTCGCCGTAGAGAAGGGCTACTTCGCCCAGGAGGGATTAGCCGTCGAGTTCGATTACGGCTGGGAGACGGACATCCTCAAATTGGTGGGCACCGGCGAGCTGCAGTTTGCGGTAGCTAGCGGAGATCAGGTGATCCTGGCCCGCTCCCAGGGGTTGCCTTTGGTCTACATCTTCAACTGGTACCGCCGCTTCCCGGTCTGCGTCGTCTCGCTGGCGGAGACGGGGATCAAGGGGCCTGAAGACCTGGTCGGCAAGGTGGTGGGCACGCCGGCCATGTATGGGGCCAGCTACATCGGCTGGCGAGCGCTGCTGGATGCGGTGGGGATCGAGGAGAGAGCGGTGAACCTGCAGGCCATCGGTTACACCCAGGTGGCCAGCCTGACCGAGAGGCGCGTTGATGCCGCCCTATGTTACGCCATGAACGAGCCTGTGCAGCTCAGGGAGCAGGGCTATGAGATCAACGTCATCTACGTCGCCGATTACATGAACCTGGTCTCCAACGGCCTCATCACCAACGAGCAGACTATCGCCGAAGAGCCGGAGCTGGTGGCGAGATTGGTCCGTGCCTTCCAGCGGGGCCTGAGCTACACCATCGAGCACCCCGATGAGGCCTTTGAGATCTGCTTGAAGTACGTGCCCGAGATAGGTGAGGAGAGCAAGCCATTACAACGGGCGGTGTTGGCCGAATCCATAAGGTTCTGGCGGGGCGAGGCCTTGGGTCGCTCCGACAGGGCTGCATGGGAGGCGTCTCAAAACCTTCTACGTCAGATCGGGCTCATCGAGGCCGAGGTGGACGTGGACAGGCTCTTCACTAATCGGTTCGTGGAGCCCTGAGGGATGGATGCCATCTTGATAGCTGAAGATATAGAGAAGGTATATCGCCTGGGCCGGGGGGAGGTCAGGGCCCTGGCAGGGGTCTCCTTCGAGGTGGGGGCTGGGGAGTTCCTCTGCATCGTTGGCCCTTCGGGCTGTGGCAAGACAACCCTGCTGCGCATCCTCGGC
>CAYQVA010000032.1:4670-11469 GCA_964420815.1 uncultured Anaerolineae bacterium | reverse complement strand
TTCTTCCACTCCGCATAAGCGCGCACCAACTCCAGCAATACTTCCTCCCCTTCCCCAATGACAAAGAGGTCGAAGAAGTCGGCCAGGGGCTCGGGGTTGTAGGTGCAACTCCCCCCGCCGATGATTAGGGGGTAGTTATCATCCCTCTCCGCTGCCAAAGGAGGGATTCCCGCCAGGTCCAGCATATTCAGGACGTTGGTGTAGTTCAACTCGTAGGGAAGGGTGAAACCGATGATGTCGAAGTCGCGCAGGGGGCGGTGCGATTCCAGGCTGAAGAGGGGGATGCCGGCGTGGCGCATCTCCTCCTCCATGTCCACCCAGGGGGCATAGGTGCGCTCGGCCAGGACATCATCCTCCCGGTTGAGGAGATCATAGAGGATCATCAGGCCCAGGTTTGACATCCCCATCTCATAGACGTCGGGGTAGGCCAGGGCCACTTTTGTCTCCACCCTGCCCCAATCCTTGACTATGCTGTTCCATTCGCGGCCCGTGTAGCGGGCCGGCTTCTTGACCCTTGGCAGGATTCGCTCCAGGGCTTCTTTCATATCCCCTACTCCGGGTCCTTGACCACTTTGACCAGGACGCGGCGGCGGCGCGGCCCATCGAACTCGCAGAGGAATATCCCCTGCCAGGTGCCTAACACCAATCGCCCCCCCTCGACCAGGAGCGTGGCCGAATGGCCGACTAGGCTGGCCTTGATGTGGGCCGCCGCGTTGCCCTCCAGGTGGCGGTAGTTACCATGGAGAGGCACGATTTTACCTAGCTGCATCAGTATGTCATGTCGGACGCTCGGGTCTGCGTTCTCATTGATGGTCAGGCCAGCGGTGGTATGAGGCACATAGAGGCGACAGACGCCGTTTATCACCCCGCTATCGCGCACAATTTGTTGAACCTGATCGGTTATATCCTCCATACTCATCTGCGCTCTCGTTTCCACGTTAAGCTGCACCATCATCGCACCTCCGTTAGCTTATCACATAAACCGGTCATGGTAATTATACCACATTTTATTTGTTAGCGCCCATAACCGATAATTCCCAGCAACGGATTTTTGTGGTATAATAGTCACGGACTTTTAACGAAAACCCTCTTCTCAGGGGAGTTTTCGTTTAAGCGCTGGATTGGAGGGCTATGGCAAGGATCTACGTCGCTTTAGACATCGAGGCCACCGGGCTCCAGCCGGAGCGCGATGCTATCATCGAGATTGGCGCCGTGAAGTTCCGCGGCGATCAGGTCCTCGACACCTGGTCAAGCCTGGTCAACCCAAAGCGCCCCATCCCCTACAAGATACAGCTCCTGACGGGCATCGAGCAGGCGGAGGCAGATCGAGCCCCCTCCATCTTCTCCATCATGGGCAAGCTGAGCGCCTTCGTCAAGGACCACCCCATCGTCGGCCACAACGTGCGATTCGACCTCAGCTTCCTGAATCGGCATGGGCTCTTCCTCGCCAACCCGGCCATTGACACCTTCGAGCTAGCTAGCATCCTCATGCCCCACGCCACGCGATACAGCCTGGATAAGCTGGCCAGGATGCTGGACATCCCCTTCCCCACCCAGCATCGCGCCCTGGCCGATGCTATGGCTGCCAAGGACCTCTTCCTGGCCCTATTCCAGCGAGCCTTGCAGTTGGATTTAGGGGTCGTCCAGGAGATAAATCGCCTGGCTGCCGGGAGCGATTGGCCGCTGCGCTACGTCTTCTATGATGTGGAGAAGGAAAGGGCGCGCTCGGCCTTCACAGGAACCATTCGCCAGCAGTTGATGGCCAAAGGGGGTGAGGATGCCCTTGGCTTCATCCTCTCCGGGAGGCAACTTGAGGAGCCATTGAGGCCATCCACGCGTCGGGAGTCGCTGGATGTGGAGGCCCTCAGCGAGATGCTCGAAGAGGGAGGCCTCTTCGCGAGGCGCTTCCCCAATTATGAGTATCGCCCCCAGCAGGTGGCCATGCTCCGCGCCGTGGCTCAGGCCTTCAATGACGGTGAGCGCCTCCTGGTCGAGGCTGGCACTGGCGTGGGCAAATCCCTGGCCTATCTCATTCCAGCCGTCCACTTCGCCGTCCAGAATGGGGAGCGCGTCGTCGTTTCCACCAACACCATCAACCTCCAGGACCAGCTCTTCGAGAAGGACATCCCCGATCTGCAGGCGATCCTGCCTTTAGAGTTCAAAGCCGCCTTGCTTAAGGGGCGGAACAACTACCTCTGCCCGCGCCGCCTGGCCATCTTCCGTCGCCGCGGCAACTTCTCCCTCGACGAGATACGGATGCTGGCCAAGATCCTGGTCTGGCTTCCCATGACGGCCAGCGGCGACCGCGCTGAACTGGCCCTGAGCAACCAGGAACTCGCCCTCTGGGGAAAGGTCTGCGCCGATGCTGAGAACTGCCTGGCGGAGAGGTGTCCTTATCGGCAGAGGGGGAGGTGCTTCTTCTACCGCGCCCGCCAGCAAGCGGAAAGCGCCCATATCATCGTCGTCAACCACTCACTCCTCCTCTCCGATATGGTCATGGAGAACCAGGTCCTGCCGAGCTACCGCTACCTCATCATTGATGAGGCCCATCACCTGGAGGCAAGGGCCACGGAGCAACTGAGCTTCGCGGTGGACCAGGCCCAGGTAAGCGCCCTCCTCGACGGGTTGAGCCAGCGCCCGGGCGAGGGTCTTTCCAGGTCAGGGTTTAACCCTGGGCTTCTGGCGGAGATCCCAAGCTACCTCCGGGCCGGCTCGGTACCAGCGACCATCCGGCGGGACATGGAGGGTCGCATCGAGGAGATGCAGCAAGGGGTTGAGGAGGCGCGAAGGGCCCTCCACGAGCTCTTCGATGTCCTGGCCCTCTTCCTGGAGGAGCATGGCGAGGGGGCTGGCGATTACGACCAACGGATCCGGCTGACCAGTGGGCTGCGCGTTCAGCCCGCCTGGGCTAACGTGGAGATCGCCTGGGATAACCTGTCCTTGCGCCTCAGCAGGATCGCCCAGGGGCTGGAGATCTTGTATAATGGCCTCCTGGAGTTGGAGGATTACGAGATACCGAACTATGACGACCTGTTGCAGGAGCTATTGGCACGCATCCACCAGCTCAGAGACCTGCAGGAGCAAATGAATGCCATCATCGTCCAACCCTCGCCAGAGGGCATCTACTGGGTTACCATCGGGGCGAAAGATGGGAACATCTCCATCCACTCCGCTCCCCTCCACGTGGGCGAGTTGTTGAACAGGCACCTCTTCTCACCCAAGGAGTGCGTTGTCCTCACGTCGGCGACCTTACAGACCGAGGGGAGCTTCGATTTCATCCGGGACCGCCTGGGGCTTCAGGATGCGCGGGAGCTGGCGGTGGGCTCGCCCTTCGATTATGCCTCC
This sequence comes from uncultured Anaerolineae bacterium, assembly GCA_964420815.1. Lineage (GTDB taxonomy): Bacteria > Chloroflexota > Anaerolineae > CAYQVA01 > CAYQVA01 > CAYQVA01. Next base: position 8,124 of record CAYQVA010000032.1, on the reverse strand, counting down.
TCCACGCTGCTCTACCTGCCCACGGACATCCCGGAGCCCGGCCAGCCATACTACCAGAAGACCGTTGAGCGCATCCTCACCGAGCTATGCCGCGCCACCAGGGGGCGCACCCTGGTCCTCTTCACCTCCCACAGCCAACTGCGGGCCACCCATAGGGCCATCACCCGGCCCCTGGAGGAGGATGGCATCGTGGTCCTGGGCCAGAGCCTCGACGGTTCCCGACGCCAGCTTCTGGAGAGCTTCAAGAGCGGCCAGAAGGTGGTCCTCCTGGGGACGCGCAGCTTCTGGGAAGGGATTGACGTCGTCGGCGAGGCCCTGAGCTGCCTGGCCATCGCCCGCCTGCCCTTCTCCGTGCCCACGGACCCCATCTTCGCCGCCCGCAGCGAGACCTTCGAGGACCCCTTCGGCCAGTATGCGGTGCCTGAGGCCATCCTGCGCTTCCGGCAGGGCTTCGGGAGGCTCATCAGGAGCAGGACCGACCGCGGGGTGGTGGTCATCCTGGACAAGCGGGTGCTCACCAAATCTTACGGTGCCGCCTTCCTCAACTCGCTGCCCCCATGCACCGTCAAGCGCGGCTCCATCGAGGACCTGCCCCGCGAAGCGGCCCGTTGGATCGAGGGGAAGACAAGTTATCAGCAGGGATTGGGGCTTTAGTTTGACAATGAGTGGGGGAGGTGGTTATAATCAGTAGGGGGTTAAGACTGGTATAGGCTATCAGCTGAGTGAGGAGGTCTGCTATGGGGAAAAGGATAACTGTGGAGTTATCGGACGAATTGGTGAGGGAGCTTGGCCGGCTGGTGCAGGAAGGGCTCTACGCCTCGGAGAAGGAGGCGATAGTGGCCGCAGCCGAGGAGATGGTGAGGAGGAGCCAGCAGGAGGCGGAGGAACGGAGGCTGGCGAGGCTGCGAGCATTTATAGAATCCGGCTGCGACCCTGCCCTTGCCGAGCCCGTCTCGGACGAAGAGTGGGCAGAGATCAAAGCTAAACTGGCGAAGAATCCACCGTTTAAAGACATTAACGAAGCCATGCGTTTCTTGAGAGGAGCTCCTTATTGATGTTTATAGACACGCCTATCTTCGCTATAGACCTTCTTTATCCATGGGATGTGAACTACCAGGTAAATAGGCGTTTTATCGAGCTACAGATCAGGCCTCGTTACACATCCATCATTAACGTATTAGAGACCTGCGGTTTGGCTTCGTTTAACCTGACTGGTAGGGAGCTGGACAAGCTATTCTATGGATTCTCGCACAAATATGATGTGCAAATCCTCTGGCCTACAGGTATTGAAGACATGAGCCCAACGCAAGCCATCAGGTCCATAATTGCGCAAATTTACAGTCACATTACTCAAAAGATGTCCTTCGCCGATGCCTTGATCCTGAGCATAGCTGAGAGCCACGGCTTGTCCACCTTCATCACCTGGAACAAGAGACACTTCGAGGGCAAGACAGCGATGCAGGTGTTTACGCCAGCAGAGTATCTGGCTGAGCAGTTGAAAACGAGGAGGTAAAGAGGCATGATCTCAGCGACGGATTTGCGAAAGGGCGTGACCTTTGAGTGGGAAGGGGAACTCTACAGGGTCCTCGAATACCAGCATTCCTTCATCGGCCGGGGTGGAGCCAACGTCCGCCTCAAGTTGAAGAACCTGCGCACCGGGGCGACCATTGACCGCACCTTCCCTGCCAGCGAGAGGTTCAAGGAGGTTCGCCTGGAACTGCATACCGTCCAATATCTCTACACCGACGGCCACCTATATCATTTCATGGACACTGAGACCTACGAGCAGCCTGCCCTTCCAGCGGAGGCCCTCGGCGATGCGGTGAGCTACCTCAAGGACGGCTTGATCCTGGGGTTGTCCATGTATGAGGGCGAACCCATCGAGGTGGAATTGCCCACCACCGTTGACTTAAAGGTGATTGAGACAGCCCCCGGATTCAAGGGCGATACGGCCACAGGGGGAAGCAAGCCCGCCACCCTGGAGACCGGCCTGGTGGTGCAGGTCCCCCTCTTCATCGAGGTGGGGGATATAGTGCGTGTGGACACCCGCACGGGCGAATATGTGACACGTGTATGAGGAAGGAAAATTGAGAAAGCGTGCGGTTCTGTCTCTAATCGTGGCGGTGCTGCTCACCGCCTGCGCTCCAGCGTCACCCACACCGACACCGGTACCGCCGACCCCCACGCCAGTGCCTGCCACACCGACGCCAATGCTACTTATGCCCACTCCGGCACCGCCCACGCCAACGCCGATACCACCCACACCCATGCCACTAACGCCGCTGCCGCCTACGGAGACGGCAACTCCCACCGTCAAACGGGTAGTGCTCATCATCGCCCATAAAAACTTCCAGGACTACGAGTACGCCGAATCGCGTGCCGTGTTTGAGGCCAAGGGGTTTGAGGTTACTGTGGCTTCTTCATCTCTGGAGATGGCCACGGGGATGGAGGGGACGCAGGTGCAGCCAGACATCTTGGTGAGCGACTATGACGCCATCGTCTTCATCGGCGGAGTTGGCGTCGAGAAGGAATACTGGGACGACCCCATCGCGCACCGTATCGCCCGAGAGGCAGTGGCCGAGGGGAAGGTGCTAGCTGCCATCTGCATCGCCCCCGTGACCCTGGCCAGGGCAGGCGTTCTGAAGGGCAAACGGGCTACAGTCTTCCCCTCCCCTGAGGGGATAAGCTCTCTGGAAGCGTGTGGTGCCACTTACACTGGCGCGGAAGTCGAACGCGATGGCCTCATCATCACCGCCTTCGGCCCTCCGGCATCGCGTCAGTTCGGCGAAACCGTCGCCGCAGCTCTGGAGGAGTAGAAGGCGAGCAGACTCGTCAGATGGCGAGTCTGCTCGCCTTTGTATAGGTGCTATTTTGTAGAGCGGTGAGCAGATTCGTCAGAGGACGCCGCCTTGAGGCGACAAGTTGATCTGTCAGAGAAAAGAGCACACGTGCGGAAACAGGCGGTGCAAGGGGGCGGGCCAAACAACGACCATCATGTCCGCCCCCATCTCTGCAGGTAGGGATCGCGATTGCACGAGTGAGTGGGATGTGGTAGAATATGGGCAAGGAGGGTGGTTATGGAACAGGTCACTGATAGGACAGCGGAATTGTTCAAAGCTATCGTGGATTTTGCACAGGCGACCCGTGAAGACTTCGAAGCGATGAGGGATGTTATCTCGAAACTAACCCAGGTGCAGGGCAGGACGGTGCAATGCCTAGAAGAATTAGCTCAAGGCCAAGCACGTACAGATGCCTCTGTGAGGGAGTTAGCTCAGGTTCAGGCACGCACGGAGGCGCAACTAGGTGAGTTAGGGCAGACTGTGGAGCGGCTGGCCCAGGCCCAGGCGCGGACCGACGCCTCTGTGAGGGAGCTGGCCCAGGCCCAGGCACGCACGGAGGCACGACTGGACAGGGTAGAGCAGGCAATGGAGCAACTGGCCCAGGCTCAGGCGCG
>CAYQVA010000032.1:0-4570 GCA_964420815.1 uncultured Anaerolineae bacterium | reverse complement strand
CACGACTGGACAGGGTAGAGCAGGCAATGGAGCAACTGGCCCAGGCTCAGGCGCGCACAGATGCCTCTGTGAGGGAGCTGGCCCAGGCTCAGGCGCGCACGGAAGAGGCGCTCCAAGCTTTAGCTCGAGAGGTGGGTGCGCTCAGTCAGAACATCGGTTACGGCCTGGAAGACATCGCTCGTGTCGTCTTGCCCGGCTACCTGGAGCGGCGGTATAGGATAAAGGTGGCTCGACTGGAGCGGCAGCTTTTCCGAGTAAATGACCGGGTATTGGATATTGACCTCTACGGCGAAGGGACCCGAGACGGGCGGCCGATCACTGTCCTGGGCGAGGTCAAGGCGCGCATCTATGGCCGGGAGGTGGGTCAGTTCCTGGCTCGGTTGAGCGAGGTGAGGCCGCAGGTGGAGGGAGAAGTGGTGCCGCTTATGTTCGGCTACTTCATTGACCTCTCAGCGGCGGAAGCGGCGGGAAAGGAGGTCCTCTTGGTGGCCTCCTATCAGCCGGCAGTGGAGATGTGAGGCTCTGTAAAAGCTGGAGTCCTGTATCGTGCAAATCTATAAGGTCAGTCAAATCACTCGTTATATCAAGGAGCTCTTCGATATAGATGACCTCCTCCAGGACCTGTGGCTGGAGGGGGAGGTCTCTAACTTCTCCCGGTCAACGGCGGGGCACATCTATTTCACCCTTAAGGACGAGGAGGCGCAGATCCGCTGCGTCCTCTGGCGGTCACAGGCAGCCCTCCAACCCCACCTACCCCAGGATGGGGAGGCCATCATTGCTCATGGCCACATCTCGGTCTACGAGGTGCAGGGGGTCTATCAGTTCTATGTTGACACCATCCGGCCGGTCGGCGTGGGCCTCCTCTACCTCGAGTTCGAGGCCCTCAAGAGCAGGCTGGAGGCGGAGGGGCTCTTCGCCTCGGAGCGCAAGCGGAGCCTGCCTCCCTTCCCGCACCGCCTAGGCGTGGTCACCTCACCTGTGGGGGCGGCCTTTCGAGACATCCTCAACGTCCTGGGACGGCGTTACCCCCTGGTCGAGGTCGTCCTGGCCCCCACGCCGGTGCAAGGCGATGAGGCGCCCGATGGCATCGTCGCCGCCCTAAGTGCCCTCGAGCGTTACGGCGACGTTGACGCCATCATCGTCGCCCGCGGCGGGGGCTCCTTGGAGGAGCTCTGGGCCTTCAACGACGAGCGGGTGGCGCGGGCCATCTATGCCTCGCCGGTGCCAGTGATCTCGGGTGTGGGCCACGAGACCGATTTCACCATCGCCGACTTCGTGGCTGACGTGCGGGCCCCCACCCCATCGGCTGCGGCGGAGATAGCCGTCCCGGACCAACAGGAGCTGCGATCTAGCATCGAGCTGGGAAGGCAGCGATTGGAGCAGGCGATGCAAGGGCGGATCGCAAAGTGGCGGGCAGACCTGGAGGAAGAGCGAAGCGCCCTGCGGCGCCTATCACCACGGTCAATGGTGGAGGGGTATAGGCAGCGCTTGGACGACCTGACGGAGAGAGCCCTCTCCCATCTCAGGCATCGCCTGACCATCCAGCGGGAGCGGCTGCGGGGTTGCGTCTTGCAGTTGCAAAGCCTGAGCCCCACCTTGACCCTGGCACGGGGCTATTCGATCACCAGGCACCTGGCCACGAGGCAAATCATCAAGAGCGTCGCCCAGGTATCGGTAGGCGATGCCATCGAGGTGCAGGTGAGCGATGGGAGGTTCGGAGGTGTTGTGACAGATGGATGTGAGTGAGTTGACCTTCGAGGAGGCCTTCCACGAGCTGGAGGAGACGGTGCGCAAGCTGGAGGAAGGCGACCTCACCCTGGAGGAGTCCATCGCCCTCTTCGAGAGGGGGATGCGGTTGGCTGAATATTGCGGCGAGAAGTTGGATAAGGCGGAGTTGAAAGTGAAACAACTTATCTCCTCCCTCAAGGGTGAGGTCGAGATCGCGCCCTTCGAACCATCCTGATCGCTATTCAGCTGCCTCCCCGAGGTAAACCCGCCTCACCCGGGGCAAGAGGCTCGTAACCACCTCGTAGTTTATGGTCTCCGCCCAGGCGGCCACCTCCTCGACGCCGATCTCCTCCTCCCCCTGCCGCCCGAAAACCACTACCTCATCGTTTAGCTGCACCCCCTCGATGTCGCTGACATCAACCACGAATTGATCCATGCACACCCGCCCCACGATGGGAGCCCGCTTTCCCCTGATGAGCACCTCCCCCCGGTTAGAGAGAAGGCGATGGTAGCCATCGCCGTAGCCGACAGGGACCAAGGCCACAGTGGTCGGCCGGGTGGTGATGTAAGTGCGCCCGTAGCTGATGCTCGACCCGGCCGGCAGGGTGCGCACCCTCGCCACATGGCTCTTGAGGGTCATTGCTGGCCGGAGGGGAATGGAGTGATTAACCTCAGGGGAGGGGTAGAGGCCGTAGATGGCGATGCCGCAGCGCACCATATCCAGGTGCATCTCCGGCAGGTCCAGGGTGGCCGCGCTGTTGCAAACGTGGCGGATGGGGATGTGGATGCCCTCATCCCTCAACTCGGCCAGCACCTGCTGGTAGATGGCGAATTGGCGATAGGTGTAGGATTTATCCGCCTCATCGGCCACGGAGAAGTGGGTGAAGAGGCCCTCCAGGCGCAGGTTGGGGAAGTCGGCCAGGCCCTTAATGAAGTCCACCACCTCATGGGGCAGGAGGCCGAGGCGGCCCATCCCCGTGTCCACCTTGACGTGAATGGGGATGGTTTTCCCCTGTCGAGACGCCGTCTCCGAGAGGGCCGAGGCGCCCTCGCGGGTTGTGACGGTGGGGGTGAGGTCGTAGCGGACGATGGCCTCCGCCTCTGAGGGGAGGGTGTAACCCAGGATGAGGATGGGCGCTTCGATCCCTGCCTGGCGCAGTTGGACGCCCTCCAGGGTGCGGGCTACCGCCAGGCGGCTAGCCCCGCTCCTCAGGGCGACTTTGGCCACCGGTACCGCCCCATGGCCATAGGCGTTGGCCTTGACCACGGCCATGAGCTCGGTTTCCTCCTCGATCCACTCCTTGATCTGCCGACAGTTGAAGGCAATGGCGTCGAGGTCAACCTCGGCCCAGGTTAGCAATTCGTCTTGCATCTCCACCTCCCTGGCTCGAACCTATGGGGCACCACTTGGGTAGGCCAACCATTCACCAAAGAGGGGCTGGTATTGTGTTAACCAACCCCTCTTCCCAGTTTTGTTATTAAGCCAGGCTGATAGCCTGTGGAACTCATCGGCACATCTGAGCGCGTTTTGCGTTTCCTCGCGACCCTTTCTCCGACGGCACACCCCCTCGACGCCCTCAAGGTGCCGCTTGGGGTTCGGAGGGCTGCCATCGGTAGAGGAAAGGCCGGGAGTCGAACCTATGATCAGGTGAACTGAGCGATAGCCATCAGGATGGTCATGATCGTCCCCAAAAGAGCCAGCGTCCCTACCGTGCAGCGCATCATGGTAGTCACGCGCTCATTCATCCGGTCGAAGCGCTCGTTCATCTCAAAGTGCATCCGGTCGAAGCGCCCGTTCATCTGAGCGTTCATCCGGTCGAAGCGCTCATCCATGGTGCGGTTCAAGTCAGCAATACTGGCCTTCACATCGGCCATGTCGTGCTCCAGGATGTCCAGGCGCGAGAGGATCTCACGATACTCATCGCGCCGCACGGCGTGTTCGACCAGGATGATCTCGACCCATTGGCTCAAGTCATCTGCCGCCTCCGGGCCCAGGGCTTGTTGCACACTTCGGGGCATCTTAGGCAAGGTAACTCGCATGCCATCCTCCTGAAGGTTAAGACGAAGCGTCGCTTCCTATTGTACCCCTAGTCTGGCCTGGTGTCAAATCCCCCGCCCCTGTGCCGTTCCCGGTTGTCCTCAAAGCCAGGGTAACAATAGGCCAAAGGCAGCGTCAGGTCAAATGCGCACCACGGCATCGGTCATGCGGGCCACGCGCACCATCTCCTTCACGTCGTGGACGCGGACGATATCCGCCCCGCGGGCGATGGCGATGGCCACAGCCGCTGCCGTGCCTTCAACCCGCTGGTCCACGGGCAGATCCAACGTGTAGCCGATGAAGGACTTGCGCGACGGCCCCACCATGATGGGGCAGCCCAGAACTTTGAGCTCAGAAAGCTTGTTTAGGAGCTCAAGATTCTGTTCCACCGTCTTCCCGAAGCCTATGCCGGGGTCAACGATGATCCTCGACCTCTCCACGCCGGCGTTGAGGGCGATCTCCATGCTCCGGCGCAGCTCGCGGATGATGTCGGCCATCAGGTCCTCGTATTCGACGCCGACATAGCGCCCGCCCAGCCTCTCCGTCCAGGCCGCCTCCTTGGGCTTGCTGCGGTTGTGCATCAAGATCACCGGCACCTTGTGCTCGGCGACCACATTGGCCAAGTCCGGATCGAGCCTCAGCCCCCAGACGTCGTTGACCATGCCGGCCCCCGCCGCCAGGGCCCGCCGGGCGACCTCGGCCTTGTAAGTGTCAATGGAGATGGGCACTTCGATCTCGGAGGCCAGGGCCTCAAGGACGGGCATCACCCTCCTGAGCTCCTCCTCGGCGGTGATGGGGGCTGAG
>CAYQVA010000031.1:0-11649 GCA_964420815.1 uncultured Anaerolineae bacterium | reverse complement strand
AGTTGCACCGCTGTGGATATGGGGAGAATACGGGGCTTATGGCAGACCTTTGCACCTTACCAGGAGCGCCTTAACAGGATGGGCATGCTCCTGGCCACCTACACCAGACAAGCAATAGTTAGTCTAAACTCTAGGCAGGATGGATATTCGAGTTAGCGAGGTAGATCCCGATGCGGGTCCTGGTTATAAATTATGAGTTCCCTCCCATAGGTGGGGGAGGAAGCGAGGTTTCAGCGAATATCGCCCGCCATCTGGTCCGAGCTGGCGTTGAGGTATTTGTCCTCACGGCTCATTACAGAGGGTTACCATACGAAGAGGTAATTGATGGTTATACGGTCTATAGGATCCCCAGTTTTCGACAACGCCCGGATAGATGCAGCATCAAAGAGCTTTTCGCTTTCCTGTTCTGTAACATCTATCCAAGTTTAACGCTGGCGAGGAGGCTCAGACCAGATATAGTCCATATCCACTTCGCCATGCCTGTCGGCCCTCTCGGTTACCTCATAAAAAAGACCTGCGGTATCCCCTACATAATCACCCTGCACGGCGGAGGCATACCCGGTTTCTTCACATCGAGGAAGATGGCTTTATGGTATAAACTCCTGCTGCCCTTTACGAAGCCTATCTGGCGAGAGGCCTCAGCAGTGGTAGCGGTGAGCCAGGGGCTGAAGGAACTGGCCGCAAGGTCGTATCCAGAGGCGGATATATCTGTCATACCCAATGGGATCGATTGCGAGCGGTTCCACCCCAGAGGATACGATGCCGCCGGGAAAGAGAAAGTGGTTTTGATATTCGTGGGCCGGGTAGCCGAGCAGAAAGGGCTCAAATACCTCCTCAAGAGTTTAACCCATGTGATGGAGCTGACTGAGAGGCCCTTCGAGCTAAGGATCGTTGGAGATGGGCCGCTACAGGATGAGATGAAAGCCCTTGCCAGGAGCCTTGGGATCAGGGAGAAGGTCCGTTTCATAGGCTGGGTGTCCCAAGACGAGGTGGTGAGGCAACTGCGGGAAGGGGATATATTCGTCCTCCCCTCGCTGATCGAAGGGCTATCCATTGCCATGCTTCAAGCGATGGCTTGCGGCTTACCTGTGGTTGCCACCGATACTCAGGGCAACAATGAGCTGGTTCGCCCTGGGGAGAACGGCCTCTTGGTGCCGGTGGGTGATACCCAGGCCCTCGCCCGAGCCCTGTTCGCCCTGATTGACGATGAGGCGCTGCGCGAGGCCATGGGCAGGCGCAGCCGGGCCATCGCTGCCCGATATGATTGGGATACCATCAGTAGAGCATACCTTGACCTATTTCATAAGGTGATAGATGATAGGTTGAGTGGGGGGAACCGATGAAGGATGGCACCAAAGCCACGCAGGCTTTCTACGATGAGTATTGGCCGCGAAACGTGCCTGATTACCAGAAGACAAGGGAACATGTGCTTTCAGTCATACCCGACATGAGAGCCGCCTGGGCTTTAGATGCCGGCTGTGGGACGGGTGTGTGTTCGTTAGCCCTAGCTGAGAGGGCCAACGGCGTTGTGGCCATTGACATAAGCGCGAAGTCCCTTGAGGTGGCTTCGAGACTGGCGGAGAAGCTGGGCAGGGAAAACATCGATTTCGGACAAGCGGACCTTCTCTCCCTCCCCTTTGCGGATGGCTCTTTCGACCTCATCTATAGCTGGGGGGCTATTGACCACACCGTGGACCCCATCAGGGCGCTCGATGAGATAGTCAGGGTCCTAAAACCCGAAGGGGTGTTAGTGCTAGCGGTTTATCTGAAGACCAGGCTCACCCCCCTCCATGAATTGAGCAGGACCATATGCCTCAGGCTGCCTGGCCTCTTTAGACCAATCCTCATCAAGTCCGCCGCGGTTCTCGTCAGGGCCATCGAGCGGTTCAAGAAGCTCAATAACGTCCGCGATGATAATCCCCTCGTGGAGTCGCAGGTCGAGGATTGGTTTTTTGCTCCGGAGAAGCGCTTCTTCTCGATCGAGGAGATGAAGGGGCTATTTGAGGAGCGCGGCTTGAGGTTTGAATTGCTCTGCGAGCGGACCGGCAGGTTCAAAAGCTCATCGGACTTCATCGCAAGGGGGGTTAAAGAGAGCCGACCATATGACACGGGGGAAGAGGATACGAATCCTGCAGGTGATAGATAATCTGGGGGCCGGCGGTGCCCAGGAATTGTTATTGGGCCTTGGCAAACACATCAACAAAGGCGAGTTTCAACTCGACGTTTGCTGCCTGCACGGCACTGGGATGTATGCAAAGGAGATCGGAGACCTCGGCCTCCAGGTATATAGCTTGAGCCACATTAAGTCGAATCCCCTTATCCCCCTTCTGCTTTTGAAGCTTATCCGGGGAAAGGGGTATCAGATACTGCATCTCCACCTGGAGGCATCCACCATCTGCGGGGCAATCGCTGGCCGATTGGGGGGGACCCCGAGGATAGTGGCGACGATACATGGATTAAGAGAGCAATTCCCCTCCTGGTTTCTGCCCCTATGTGCCACGCTCTCACCACTCTTTGACAAGTTCGTAGCCGAGGTGCAGCTTTCAAGGAAGGAGCTGATCGAGGAGGGCATCCCGGAGGCCAAGATAGAATATATCCCTATAGGGACGGATTTCTTCGACAGGATAAACCGCGAAAATCGCAGGGCCATCCTCAGGGATGAGTTCGGCATAGATGAAGGCACTCCCCTCATACTGAGCATCGCTCGTCTGCACAAACACAAAGGGCACATATATCTGATCAAGGCGATGGCCGATGTGGTCCGAAAGGTGCCCGCAGCAAAATTAATGATCGTCGGTGATGGGCCGATGAGGCCAGCTTTGGAGAAAGCCACCGCTCAGTTAGGGCTCACTCGAAATGTGATTTTCGCTGGCTTCCGTCGGGATCTGATGGCTTTGTATTCCGCTTGTGACGTTCTGGCCATGCCCTCGGTCAGGGAGGCCTTGGGCATTGTCACCATCCAGGCGATGGCCTGCGCCAGGCCCGTAGTGGCCTTCAACGTCGGTGCCATGTCGGAAGCGATCATCCATGGGGATACAGGGCTTCTAGTCCCTCCCAGGGACGCCTCTGCCCTCGCCCAGGCGCTTGTCAGATTGCTTAAAGAACCCCTCCTCAGGAAAGAGTTGGGCCTTCGAGCCAAGGCCTTCGTTAGGGAGAATTTTGACCTCAAGGCTTTGGTGCGCAAATATGAAGAGCTGTATAAGGCGCTTTGCATGGGAATTAGCCGATGATGGTAAGCGGCGACAGTAGAGGTCGTTTTGCCATTCAGGTGATCAACGTGAATGAGCTTGTAGAGAAGCTGCCTTGGGATACAGGGTTCTTCGGGATAAATGTGGCGCGGTTAAGAGTGGCCAGGATTGACAGGGCCACGCTGGCGGCGGTCCTAGACTGGTGCCGACAGGAGCAGGTGATGTGCCTGTATTATGAGGCAGACATCAATGACCCCCTAAGCATCCACTTGGCGGAGTCCAATGGGTTTAAGCTGGTGGATGTCAGGGTAACCCTCGGCATTGACCTGCGCTGTGACATGTTTAACGACTCTATCGATCCTGTAGAAGGGCTTGTCATCAGGCCCTTTAAGAGGGAGGATATACCTGCGCTGGAGTTGATAGCTAAAGAGAGCTGTAGGAGCAGCCGATACTACTTCGATACCGAGTTCCCCAGGGGCACGTGTGAGAGATTATACATGGTCTGGATACGAAACTCCTGTAATGGCCTTGCCGATGAGGTGCTGGTGGCCGAGCTTGGAGGGAAACCTGTGGGCTTCCTGACCTGTAAGATATATAAGGGGTTTGGAAGGATCGTGTTAGTGGGGATTGACCCTCAGTTTCGAGGGCAGGGGATAGGTTCGCACCTGGTCAGCGAAGCCGTGCGCTGGTTCAGGGATAACGGCCTTAACCTGATAAAGGTGGTGACGCAGGCCAGGAACATAGGGGCACAACGCCTATATCAAGCAGCAGGGTTTAAAACCTTATCGGTATCTCTGTTCTATCACAAATGGTTCAAGGATCGGAGTTGACTGTATGGACATCGTATCACATACCCTTGCCCCCATAGCCCTCGAGGGGGGGAAGCCGGTGAGGGAGAGCTTCCTCCCCTTCGGGACGCCCTGCTTAGGCGAGGAGGAGATAGCTGAGGTTGTAGATACCATCAAATCGGGATGGATAGGCACTGGCCCCAAAACGATCCGCTTCGAGCAGATGTTCCGGGATTATGTGGGCAGTGAATATGCCGTCGCGGTCAGTTCCTGCACGGCGGGGCTCCACCTGAGCTTGATCGCAGCGGGTGTTGGGCCGGGCGACGAGGTCATCACCAGCCCCATGACCTTCGCTGCCACCGGCAACGTGATCATCCACCAAGGGGCAACCCCCGTCTTCGTGGACATTGACCCCAAAACCCTGAACATCAAGCCCGAGCTGATCGAGGGTAGGATAACGGAGAGGACGAAGGCCATTATCCCGGTCCATTTTGGAGGGCTTGCCTGTGAGATGGATGAAATCATGGCCATTGCGCGTCAGCACGGCTTACTGGTCATCGAAGATGCGGCCCACGCCATTGGTGCTCGTTACCATGGGAAGATGGTGGGCAGTATAGGCGATCTGACGAGTTTCAGCTTCTATGCGAATAAGAACATGACCACGGCTGAGGGCGGAATGGTCACCACGAACAATGCCGCCTTCGCTGAGAAGCTCCAGATTTATCGTCTACACGGGCTAAGCCGAGACGCCTGGCAGAGGTTCAAGGTTAAGAGGCTCATGCTGAGCGAGTGTATTTACCCTGGCTACAAATATAACATGACTGACCTGCAGGCCTCTCTAGGGATCCATCAGTTGGAGAAGCTCGAATCCTTCCTGGCCATCCGGGAGAGATACGCTGAGATGTTCGATGATGCCTTTCGGGACATGCCGGAGGTCTCCCTCCAGCCGCGACCAAAGGGAGGGGATGACCGCCATGCCCTTCACCTCTATGTGCTGATCCTTGATTTGACGAGGTTGAGGGTAGACCGCAATACCATCCTATCAGCCCTCAGGGCGGAGAACATCGGGGCGGCCTGGCATTACAAGGCCCTCCATCTCCATCCCTACTATCGGGAGAGGTTTGGGTATAAAGAAGGGATGTTTCCCAATGCCGAGTATGTCTCCGAAAGGATACTCTCCCTCCCCCTCACTCCAAGGATGACGGAGCAGGATGTGAGAGACGTCATCACAGCGGTGCATAAGGTTATCGAATTTTACCGCGTTTGATTAGCCCTTGCAAAACCTTATAGCCTGTTTTCCGCACTTCCGCCCACCTTGTTTGAGCTGGATATCAGTAGGGCAGGATGCCATCCCGCCCTACAAGGACTATAAATCGAGGCAAGCATAATGGCCGGCGGGGAATTGGAATATGTGGTCTGTAATCTCTGCGGCAGCGATGATGCCGAACCCTTTCTCCAGTTGGATCGCTGGAAGGTGGTGCGCTGTCGCAGGTGCGGCCTGGCCTATGTCAATCCTCGCCCATCGAGGGAGGTAATAAAAGAACAATACCAGGAGAAAGTGGCTCATAGGGGGGTATGGGCCGCCGAGTATCTGGAGTTCTACAAGCAGAGGATAGTTCTCGACGAGCATAAATTTGCGGAGTATCTGGCCAAGATTGAGCGCTACAAGGAGCCTGGCCGAATCCTGGATGTGGGATGCGCCACCGGAGCCTTCCTCAGCGTAGCGAAGCGAAGAGGGTGGGAGGCCTATGGGGTGGAGATCGGCGAGTGGGCGGCAGATTTCGCCAGGGCCTGTGGCCTGGATGTTTTCATCGGGACTCTGGAGGAAGCCAGGTTCCCAGACAGATACTTCGATGTCGTCTTCAGCAAATCCCTGCTGGAACACTTGCCGGACCCCAGAGGAAGCCTAGTGGAGATGAGGCGAATCCTCAAAGACGATGGCTTGCTGGTGGTCGCCGGCGTCCCCAATGTTGATTCCGTCACCATAAGGCTGGGGCTCGATCTATTCAGCGGCAATAAACCACCCGCGCACCTGTATTATTTCAACCCCCGGACCTTGCGGGATATGGTCCAGAGGTGTGGCTTCGATTGCATCCAACTGCTCTCCTGGGGGATACCTAACGATTTCTTTAAAGGCATCCTGGGTCGAAACAGGGTCGGCGAAGGGTTTGATCAGGTCTGCGACTGCCTGACGACACGGTATGGAAAGGGCGGCCCTCTTGGGAGAGTCATCTATAGGAGCATCAGGTCAGCAGTCAACTCTCTCCTGAACATCTTCAAAGTGGGGGCCATAGTCGAGGTTTATGCCTTTAAGAGGCAAGATCAGGGGGGATGACATTGAGGCGCGAAGAGGTTAGATTTGCGATTAAGCTTGCGAGGTTGGCACACAACCACGGCATAGGCGGTCTCATCAATATGCTGGGTCTTGGCATAGCATCTCTCATCGGCTCAGCGCATGTGCCTTTCAAGCCCATGATGCTCTATGTGGAGACCACTACAAAATGCAATCTCAGATGCATCATGTGCCCCAGGTCCTTTATCCCCAGGCCCAATAGGGATATGAGCTTCGAGGATTTCAAGATGATTATTGACCAGCTCCCTCACCCTGCTTTCCTGGTTCCCCAGGGGATTGGAGAACCATTACTCAATCCGGACATCTTCCAGATTATCAGTTATAGCGTGGGAAGAGGGGCAGAGGTCAGCTTCAACACCAACGCCACCCTGTTGACGGAAGAAGCGGCCAGGAAGTTGATCCTCAGCGGGTTGCAGGTTCTTTATATCTCTATAGACAGTGCCAATGAAGGGCTCTACAGGAGGATAAGGCCAAAGGCTTCCCTCGCCCAGGTCATCGAAAATGTGCGGAACCTGATACGCATAAAGGAGGAGCTGGGGTCAAGATCCCCCCATCTAATGGCAAGGGTGGTGGTCATGAAAGAAAACCTGGCCGAGATACCTGGCATCATAAGGTTGACAAAGTCCCTTGGCATAGATGATTTGGCCATCCAGGACCTGGTGATTCCTGATCCCTCGCTGCGTTCCTCTCTCATCAACAAGGCTGAGTATGAACTGCTGCTCGACTACAAGCGGGAGGCAGAGGGAAGCGGTATGAGGATCAAGCTGGAAAACTTCAACCGCTTTACTAAGCAGCGGGGTTCGTGTAAGTCTCCATGGCTCTCACCTTATATAACCGTCGAGGGCTACGTTACCCCCTGTTGCATGATCACCGACCCTGCGGTGCTAAATTTCGGCAATGTCTATGAGGACAGCCTCGCCGACATCTGGAACGGTGACAGGTTCGTAAGCTTTCGGGCCGATTTCAGCAAGGGAAAGGTGCCGAGCGTTTGTAAGACATGCCCAAATTATTGACCCCATCTCCTGAGCTCTTGTCGTCGATGTTTGAGAGGCAGGATGCGCATCCTTCGCGGAGTCAAAAGGGGATTTATATTTCAAGCGCTAATCGCTATCGCCCTCATTGCCTTTCTGCTTCTTCAGGTCCCCCTTCGACAGATCACCGCCACCCTTGGTCGTGTCTCGCCACATTGGACTCTGTTGGGCTTCCTCCTCTTTGCCCTGGCTGATGCCCTGCGGGCTCTTCGGTTCAGGCGTTTATTAAAGGTGAATCTCGGCTTCCAAAAGCTCTTCCCCATAGTTATAATCCAAAGCTTTTCCAACACCATCCTCCCCTCCCGCCTGGGGGAGCTTTCATACTTTTTCCTGCTCAGAGATAGGGACGGAGTCTCGCCCACTTACGGGTTGGCTAGCCTATTCCTCGCCCGCCTAGCCGATCTATTGGCCATTTTCTCCTTATTCTCCCTTTCGGTTTTGTCTTTAGGGGCTATGTCCGATATGATGCTTCGCCTGACCTTCACCATCGGTTTCCTATTAGCTTTGATTCTGGCCGTGTTAATCTATCTGGTGGTTTGTAAAAAGAGGGCTTCAGCTCACTTAGACGCTCTTTTGAGTAGAGCGGGCTTATCGAAATCGGTGAGGGCGATGGGGTTCCAGGCAGGGGTAAGGGAGGTGCTCTCCGGCTTAGAAGCGATCAGGTCGGCCAGGGTGTTCATCCTTACCCTCCTTTTCTCCATCTCCATCTGGATTCTCGACTGCTCGGTGTCTTACTGTTTGATAAGGGCGGTGGGCTTATCCCTGACCGCCAACCAGGTATTCTATGCGGCTTTGGTCTTGCGGTTGCTGGCCTTACTTCCCATCCACTTCCTGGGTGGCTTGGGAACATTGGACGTCTCATGGGCTTTCTTCCTCTCGCTATTCGGGGTTACGAAGCAAGAGGCCATCAGCTCCACCCTCGCCACGCATAGCATTTTCTACGTGTATGTCTTCCTCTTGGCCGCTTATGGCTTCTATGCGCTGAGGGAGGCATAGTGGATTATGAGGTAAATCATCCAAAAGTGTTATTGCTAAAATCATCTTTTTGTGATATACTATGGTTGGAATTGGCAAGGTAATAATGCACTTAGCTAGTGCAGTAAGAAGGAGGATGCAAATGAGAAGGATAGCATTGGTGGCGCTATGTTTGGTAACGCTCTTCTTTTTGGGGATACCGACGGTTATGGCCGAGGGCCCTTACCCACTGGTGCCGACGACAAGTTACCCCTTCATCTACAACAAATCGGAGACGACTGCCAATGTGACCATTGAGTTCTACGACCTGGATGGTAACCTGGTGCACGCCATGGGACCCATTACCATCCCGGGCAAGTCCACCTACTTCGTTAACCTCTACGATATCCCTGAACTGGGAGACAGCTTCAGCGGTTCAATGGTCGTAAGCGCCGATCAGGAGGTAATGGCCATCTGTAACCTCGCCGGCACGGATGCGTCCGGTGATTCTTACAGCGGTATCAGAGGGGAAGAAGGAGAGACCAGCGTCTCCATCGCCTCGGTCCACTGCAACAACTACGGTTGGTGGACGGAGATATCAGTTCAGGCCATGGATGCCGATGCGACGGTGACGGTCACCTTTACCCCTGCCCCTGCCCCCATTGGCAAAGGGACGGCCTATACCACACCCCCGGTGACCATCAAGGCGGGGTCATCTCACCGCTTCTCAACGTTGGATTTACAGGCCGAACTTGGCGGCGAGTTCGTGGGTGGGGCCACGGTTACGAGCACCACTGGTAAGATAGCTGCCGCAGCGGTGGAGTGGAACACAGAAGGGACAAGCCATATGACCCTCGCCTTCAATGGTGTCACCACGGGAGGAACCACCCTCTACTTCCCTGCCCAGCACAACAACGACTGGGGCTGGTTCTCCTATAACTACATAAAGAACACCACTAGTGACACGGCCGAGATAGCCTACGAGTGGACCGACGGGCCATCGGGCACCGCTACCATCGAACCCTACGGTGTGCTGCCTCTCTTCACCGGGGAGATCATGGGTTGGACAAGTGATCCCTATGTCGGTGCCCTTAAGGTGACCTCCACCAACGGCAAGGAGCTGATCGGCATCTGCAACGAGGTCAACACCGACGGTATACATGGACTCTCCTACAATGCCTTCTACGGTGGCGGCACGACGGTCATCTTCCCCTCCCAGCATAACAACAACTACGGCTGGTTCTCCTTTAACTTCCTCCAGAACCTGGACAATACGGACGCCACGGTGCAGGTGACCTGGACGAAGACCGCTGGCCCTGGCAGTGTTCCTGCCCCATTCACCACGACGATCCCCGCCAACGGCAAGCTAGAGTTGCATACTGGCACCTACCTGGGCTGGGACCAGGATGTGTATGGGTCTTTGATAGTGGAGTCTCTAACTGGTCAACGCCTGGTAGGCATCTGCAACGAGGTGAACACCGATCCGGCCTACGCAGGGGCGGATGCGGCCATGTCATACAATGCCTTCGTCGTAGAGTAGGGTGATGACCGGCTGAGACACCGCTGCTCTTCGCAAATTGAAGAACGAAGCCACATATGAAGCGAGCCAGTAAAAGAAGAGGGTGGTCATCCAAGCTGAAAGCTTGATGACCGCCCTCTCTTTACATGCATTACAGAGCCATGCTCACACTTCTAAATCCATCCGATCACCACCTGGGGAGAATTCCCATGTCATTACCTTGGAAGAAGCTCAGGTCAAAACTCATATGCCTGCTACTCCTGGCTGCTCTATCAAACAACCTCATTTGGTCGGCTACGGTGCCATTTGCCGGACCCCCATATGGTGCCCCTGATGAAATACACCATTTTGAGGTCGCTAGATTCATCTATCAGCACCGCCGTATCCCCATCTTCGGCCGAGGCAAAGACCTCTATATCAGAGTAAGGCCAGGCGGTAAAGACGTCATTGACGACAGGATCTATGGCTGGTACGCTGTTTCGCCCTGGGGGGCCTATATCCTGGGGGCAATCGCTATGCTGCTGGCCCCCGGCAGGTTCTCAGGTACAATCTACGGAGCTCGGCTATCATCGGTGATGGGCAGCGTGCTGCTGGTTTACCTGGCATATCGCATTGCCCTTGCATTATTCCCCCGTAGTCCATTTCTTCATCTAGGCACGCCCCTCTTGGTCGCTTTAATCCCTCAGGTGACCTTTGTCAACGCCTATTTCAACGCCGATGTTTTCACCATGACATCCACGGCTTTGGTCATATATTTGTGGGTTAAAGGCATGAAGCATGGGTTCTCGCTGGCCGCCAGCATTTACCTGGGCCTTGCACTCGGCCTTGCAGCATTAGGGAGGCTGAACGGTTGGCTGATCTCCTTCGTATTTACGCCCCTTGTCCTGGCCCTGTCTTTGCGGGGCAAAATAACTGGGGCGATGCCTCGCTTGCTATGTATTGTAGCGCCTCCCACTATTGTATTTTTATCATGGTTTGCTCATAATTACCGCTATTACGGCGACGTCTTTGCCCAAAGGGTTTTCGAGCAAGCATGGGCCATGGATAGGCCGTTTTTTAAGCCATATGCGGAGCAGGGGTTCAATTTCGTCTCTTTCCTGTTTCGAACTAGATGGGCGGAGTTAACGTTTAAGAGCTTCTGGGGTGTGTTCGGTTACATGACAATCTACCTGGATTCTAGATTTTACCGCATCATATTCCTGATCTGCGTCTCCTCATCCCTAGGTTTGGTATGTGGTCTCCTTCGCAGGGCGCGAAGGAAGGATTTGCTCTCGGATTGGCGGTTCAGGATACTGGGATTATTCGCTTTATCCACCGTATTGATCATCTTTGCATCTGCCTATAACAGCCTCTATAAG
Source organism: uncultured Anaerolineae bacterium (assembly GCA_964420815.1). GTDB lineage: Bacteria > Chloroflexota > Anaerolineae > CAYQVA01 > CAYQVA01 > CAYQVA01. Next base: position 458 of record CAYQVA010000031.1, on the reverse strand, counting down.
GACTTCCAGCCCCAGGGACGTTACCTCTTCCCCGCCTTGATCCCCATCTGTGTCTTATTGCTCCTCGGCCTCCGTGAATTGGCTGTAACTAAACTACTCCGTCAAGCGATCTTCGCCCTAATTATCATCGGCTTGGTCCTCTTAAATCTAACTAGTTTTACAAACTACATCCTCCCCCTTCACTCTACACCAGTGCCCCGCTTGATGACGAATTTTTAGGGATTCGCCTGATCATCTCCCTGCGAATCAAATTAGCGGGCTGAAAGCCCAAGGTCGGCTTTTCAGCCGACCTTGGGAGTGCGCCTTGGCATACTTGAGCTTTTAGAGGGCTGATTTCTCTGAATCTCACTCCGGCCCAAGGATAGGCAAGAGGATAGTATAAATGGCCTGATACGCTTGATTAATGCTCATGAAATCATCCCCATCCCAGCCGCCGATGGCATATATCCTGGTGTCTA